>DASTAO010000025.1:0-6265 GCA_035712525.1 Kapaibacterium sp. (SeqCode) | reverse complement strand
AGATGGACGGATATATCGCCGATCTGGAAGAGCAACTTGCTTCTCGATTTGACGATCCGATGATCGAACGCGCGCTTAGAACGGAGTTAGAAGAACTCAAACAGGCCAGTAACGATACCGTTGTCATCGAAGCGCTTACCGAAGAATTAGGCAAAAAGCGTACTCCGCACGAATTTATTGCATCATTAAAGCAAAACCTTACTGAGCTAGAGACGCTTAGGTTATTGTTTAGTGAATCTTCGATCACCTCTGCTGATAACCTCGAACTGGAGACTCGAAGTTATAAGATGTTTATCGAACTTCTTGATGAGCTGCTATCTATCACCGAAACGCTTGGGTTGTCGAAACATAAGCTTGCTACTGGCTTCTATCTTGAACGGCTGCGAATAGCTGCTACCCGCGCTCGCTTCTCGATTCGTGCCGAACCACAGAGTGCGGTCGTCATTACCTCGTTCGATCAGATCATTGGTAATGAGTTCGAGCATTTATTCCTCGTTGGGCTGCGTGAAGGATTATTTCCTCTTGGCTATAAGCGCTCACTTTTTACGCCGGATGAATATGTAAAAACCCACAACGACCACTTGATCGAACAGCGATACTTGTTTTATCAAACGCTTTGTACGTCAAGAAAAAAAATATACCTTAGTTGGCATACCGGTTCGCAGGATGGGACGAAGAAGTATGGCAAATCGTCAGTTGTTTCATCGCTCGAAGAATTGTTTGTGATCCCGCCAAGTATTGATGACGAGCGATTGCTGTTGAGCCCAAGTGAATTCTATCGGTCGAGTGCAAAGTCGCACGACTGGACTTCTGCTTCGGATATTGCGATCGCAACTGATATGGCCCGTACAGCCGGGCTTGACGAGCCATCTCTTGCTAGGTTGCGCGATATTCAGCCGTCAATGATCACGATGGAGCGAACACGGCGCTCTCGGCCAGGGACGATCTATGCTGGCATCTTACCAACGGATGATCTTTCTGATGCCGAACTCGAGCGACTTGCTGCCTATCGGGAAAGTGTGTATTCGGTATCACAACTTGAAACGTATGCTGCGTGCGGATTCAAATTCTTCTCGCGGTATCTTCTGGGTATCAGTGCCGGCGAACGCGAAGTTGAAGAAGGGCTCGATGCGTCAGAACAAGGGACGATGCTTCATGAAACGTTATATAAGTTGCTCGAACGATGCACTGAGCGTGGCTTAAATCTTCGAGAGCTTGGTCCGAATGCAAATACCATTGCTCGTGAAGTGATCGGAGAGCTTTATCCTGAAAAGAATATTGCGAAGCTTCACCCATTTGCAAGACTTGATCGCGAGCGGCTATTCGAAGCTCGCTCATCGGCCGGAAGTCTGCTCGAGCGATTCATTGCAGCCGAACAGACAGATGAAATGCGTCGTATTCTTGCTCAGCCTAGATTCTTCGAACTAGTATTTGGACATAAGAACGTCCCTCAGCGTGAGGGGTATCCGGATAACTCAAAGCCTGTTGAGATCGGTGGTGTAAAATTTCGAGGGAAGATCGACCGGGTTGATATGGATGAGCAAGGTCGTTTCTTGGTCGTCGATTATAAGTCCGGTTCGTCGGCTTCGATGAAGGATATGGAGTTGGGATACTCATTGCAACTTCCGCTGTATTTGAGAATAGCCGAAGATCTTTTCCGCGCCCATCTTGGTAGCGATGTTCAGGGAGTCGCGGCATTATATCATAAATTGAAATACGCAGAAGAAAAGCGAGAATTCCGTATCGTACTTACCGAAGCGATGAAAGACGGCGTGTTCGAGCAAACACGTATTCAAAGAAAATTCGAAAGCCCGGAGGCACTCGCTAATTTTATTGAGATGGTTGTCGGGTATGCAAAGAGTTACGTTGAAGGTATTGCTTCCGGAAGATTTCCATTAGTAACTGAGGAGCGTCGTTCCATTAGCTGTCGCGTTTGTGAATACTCATCGGTTTGCCGGGTAGCACAAGCAGAGGCAGATGGAGTGTTAGCTTAAGAATGCATCAATCCATCATCACATTATTATCGTCTACTATGTTCAGAGGGTAGTTTACTCCAAGTTACTGCTTTCTCAAAGAGGGCGGCTGAGGCTATTTAAGTCAATGCCGTCCTTTTTATGACATAGCTCAGTAAAATCAGAGGCTTTTGTTATGATGTACCTCACTTGTAGCGGCACGTCGCGTTTATGAGTTCGGTTTTATAGTTACGGGATTACAATTGACGCAAGCTATTGCTTGCAGTATGCACAAGCCGGTTGTTTCAACCGGCTTTTTTATTTATGGGGGGGATTTGGCTAATTGAGACTTTCTTTGTGGCCAAAGTGTTATTAGGCTCCCAGGTAATAAATTCTACGTATCAATGAAATTAGTGTCTAAATGGGCTTTTTCAGCGCTGTTTTTAGCTGTGTCGCTCCCATTAGCTGCCCAAACGCCGCAATCGGTTTCATCCGATAATTTATTTGTCCGAACCCTTGCTCCGGCATCTGTTTCGACCCCATATCCAGCCGACGCTGGCTTCTTTCAGGTGTCTCAAACCGTTTTTTCTGCATTAAGCAGTAAAGGCTCGGATATTTCTTGGATCGTGAACTTTCCGCTCGGTTCTAAGTCGGTAACACTTAACGTTGAGCGCTTTGATGCACTTACCGATGATGCTGCCATCGTTATAGCAGGCACCGATGGTAACCATGAGTTTGCAGCACCAAAACAGATCATGCTTCGTGGTGATGTCGATGAATATCCCGGCTCGCATGTGTTTATAGCCGTCTTTTCGAATTATGTGATTGGGTATATCGATATGCCGGACGGATTGGGTTCGAGCTACCGGTATCTTGTGCAGCCAGTAACACTATCGGGAGAAGGTAATCCTTCGGTGATCGTCTATAAAGAGAACGATATCGATCGCAGCAACCAGAAGAAGCGTCTTTGGGATTGTGGTACTGAAGGCCTAGTCTCGAATAAAGAAGGTATCAAGCGAGTTGAATCACAGATGAAATCGATGTCGCTTGACGATATTGCTGCCGAACCTCAGGCAAAGACGATTCGCTTATTGAGGATCGATGTTGAGGGGGATAACGAATATCTCGACGATCTTAAAGGCGATACTGTAAAAGCAATTAACTACGCACTCGCAACTATAGCTGCGGTTAGTGATATTTATATCCGTGATCTATCGGCTGCATTGCAAATCCAGAAATTACGCATTTGGGTAAAACCCGATCCGTTTGATTATTCGAGTAGCGATCCTTCGACTGCCATCGACGAAATGCTGCAATCGCTCGATAACTTTGCGCCTTCAGATCTGCCGAATGATAAACGAGCTGCTTGCGTGCTGCTTTCGGGTTTAAATGCGATCGGTGGGTTAGCCCATTTGAATACCCTTTGCCCAGACCCAAACGCCGATTGGTCGCATTGTGTTTGCGGGACAGAAAATAACGTCAATTTTCCTCAGGATGGATATGTGTGGGACGTGAACGTAGTTGCTCATGAATTCGGACACCTCGTTGGTTCACTTCACACCCATAGTTGCACCTGGGCTCCGCCAATTGATTCTTGTGTCCCAGCGGAAGAAGGAAATTGTTATTCCACGCCGGTTCCGGTTAGAGGGACGCTCATGAGCTATTGCCACCTTACTCCAAAAGGTGTTGACTTAAAATTTCATACCCGGAATATTCCACTGCTTAAGCAAAATATTATCGCTGCCGGTTGTGGTGCGAATTTTCCGCTTCCGATTGCAAAGGCCGGAGGCGACCAATATCGCTGTGGTTCGGATTCTGTTACTCTTAAGGCAACAGTACAAGATGGAACCGCACCGTACAGCTATTCCTGGAGATTGTCTTCTACCAAAATAGTGTATGCGACTACTGCAACGATTAAAGTACGGCCGGTAGGTGCATTGGCAAAGTATATCCTGACAGTAACCGATTCAAAAAATCTTCGCACATACGATACGGTGACGATAACACTCGATAACATGAAGGCAAATGCCGGAGCAAATATTTCTACTTGCGATGTAAAGTCGGTCGCATTGACGGGCACTGTTACGAATGCAGTTGGAAAGACAACGTATCAATGGCTTGATAGCGCGAGTGGAGCGGTAATCGGCACAACAGCAAGCATTACTGCACCGATAAGTGGCACCGCAAAGACGTTCGGGTTTAGAGTTACCGATTCTGTCGGTTGTGTCAGTACCGATTATATGTCGGTAACGATCAAACCGGCACCGGCAAAGCCTGTGATCACTGCACTTGGTGATACTCTTGAAGCTTCTACGGCTTCGACTTATCAGTGGTATCGCAACGATACCCTTATCCCGAATGCGACGTCACGCCGATACGTGCCTAAGGTGAGTGGCTCGTTTACGGTTGTGATTACCGGCGGCGGCGGTTGCAGTTCTATTTCGGACGCCTTAAGTTTTACAGCGGGAGTTAATGAAAAATTATCACGTTTTGTCACTATTCGTCCGAATCCGGCAACTGATAAACTACTTGTAGAGTGGATAGGCGAATCTGAGCCGCTACATGAGGTCTACATTACCGATCTCAGTGGTAATATCGTTCTGCGAGTAGGCCAGCAATCGGGCCAAACGTTTCTGATAGATATTCGCCCACTTGTTTCGGGTACCTATTTCTTGCATTATACTATTCGAAACTCGGAAGCGGTTAAGAAATTCGTGAAGCAATAAGCAACTAAGTTTTTCTTATTTTAAGAGCGGGCATGGATAGCACAATATCCATGCCCGCTTCTTCGTTTTTGTAACATCAGATTGTTTCGGTTGTATATTACTACTTATGTTACGATTCAGCGGCATTGCGGCAAATGGTGGGATAGCGATCGGCCCTGCCTATCACTTTAATCGGAGTCTATTGGCTGCTGAAGATTCGTCACTCGGTGCTGCCGAAACCGTCCTTCAACTAAGAATGCTCGATAATGCCATTGAGCGGGCCAAGGTAGAGCTGCAAAAGATAATGGCCATTGCTGCCCAAAAAGCTGGCACTCAAGGGGCCGCGATCTTCGAAGCACAAAAAATGATGATTGAGGATACTGTGGTTTTAGGTGCGATCAAAAACCGGATCAAATCCGAACATAAGAGTGCAGCATTCGTTGTCGATAGTGAATACAGCCATCACCAATATCTCCTTCAGACGAGCGATAATCCATTACTTCGCGAGCGAGCCGACGATGTCGAGGACGTTAAGCAACGATTGCTCCGCCATTTACTCGAAAATAAAAAAATCGCTTCTAAGCTCGATCATCCGGCCATCGTTGTCGCTGAATCCCTTACCCCTGCCGATGCCATTTTATTTTCTCGTCACGAACTACTTGGTTTTGCAATGGATGCCGGCGGTTCGACGAGCCATGTAGCTATATTAGCCCGTTCGGTCGGTCTGCCGGCGATCGTCGGCCTGCGTGGTGCTGCTAGCCATATAGAGACTGGGGATATTGTTATCGTCGATGGATATACAGGCGAGTTATTCGTCACTCCTGATGATGCAACACTTGCTCTGTATAAAGAAAAGCTTGAGACCTTAGCTAAGACAAAACAATCCGAAAGTGTTACGGTATTAAAAGATGGTTTAGCACGAACGACTGATGGCAGGCAGATCGTCGTCAATATGAACATGGAGTTGATTGGTACCGATGCCATTCTCGAAGCCGAACGGGTCAGTAAGATAAAAGGTAAATCCATTCGTGGACTTGGATTGCTACGCACTGAACACTTCCTTGGCTCTAACGATGAGATCCCAAGCGAAGAAGAGCAGACGAGAATTTATAGCGATCTTGCCAAGCGATTCTCTCCGGCACCGATCACGATCCGCACCTTTGATATTGGCGGCGATAAACTTATCGGCGGGGGATTTCGGGAGAAGAATCCATTCCTCGGATGGCGCGGGATTCGTAATCTGCTCGATCAGCCGGATACACTTGAATGTCAGCTTCGAGCGATCTTACGAGCATCGACAAGCGGCAATGTAAAGATCATGTTTCCGATGGTAACGACGGTCGATGAACTCGACCGAACACTCGTTCATCTTGAAGCAGCAAAGAGCCACCTTAAGGCAGCAGGGGAAGCCTATGATGAAGAGATCGAATATGGAGTGATGATCGAAGTACCGGCAGCGGCGCTTCATGCCGAGGCCTTTGCCGCCAGATGCGATTTCCTTTCGATCGGTTCGAATGATCTGACTCAGTATACTCTTGCAGTCGATCGAGGTAATGAATTCATCGCGCATTTATTTGACGAATTGCATCCGGCGGTGATCAGGCTTAT
>DASTAO010000024.1:0-3067 GCA_035712525.1 Kapaibacterium sp. (SeqCode) | reverse complement strand
TGGCTCGATCGAGTAAAAAAGCGTAATAGGATTCTCATCCCAGAGCAAGGTGCCGAACGTGGCAACCTTACCTTTGTCGATGATCTCGCTCGTATGATCGCGGATGCGCTTACCGTAAAGAATCACCGCGTTACTTATAATGCTGTCACTTACCCGATGAACTCACTGCGGGAAAAGCTCGATACAATGGCTCGGGTGATGGGCAATGCTCCTGAATTTGTCTCGCTCTCCGCCGAACAAATGAAGGAAAATGATGTTAGACAACCTCGCGATTTCCCTTGCAGCTTCGGGAAGGAGTTCTTAGCATTCGATATTACGAAAGTCAAGAATGATTTTCAGTTCGAATTTACTCCTTACGAAGAGACGATCCGCAGATGCGCTGAATATCAGGATTCGTTAGGCTGGCTTAGCTGCTCAAAGGGAATGAGCATTGAAACAGAAGATCAATTATTATCAAAATATGGCAATTAAGAATGTTACGGTTATCGGTGCGGGCACCATGGGAAATGGCATCGCCCACGTCTTTGCTCAAAGCGGGTTTGATGTTACCATCATCGATATTAAAGATGAATTTTTGAAAAAAGCGCTCGATACCATCACCGGCAACCTTGCCCGTCAGGTTAAGAAAGGCACAATAACCGAAGACGATTCGAAGGCGACACTCTCTCGCATCAAGACTTCGACCGATATGGCATCGGCTGCTAAAGGTGCCGATTTCATTGTCGAGGCTGCCACAGAAAATTTTTCACTCAAAAAGGAGATCTTCAAGACACTCGATGCTAATGCCAAGCAAGGAGTAATCCTTGCAACGAATACCAGCTCGATCTCCGTCACCGAACTTGCCGCACAAACATCCCGCGCCGAGCGAGTGATCGGAATGCACTTCTTCAATCCGGTGCCTGTGATGAAACTCATCGAGATCATCCGCGGCATTCAGACGACTGATGAAGTGTACGCCGAAGTAAAGTCACTTTCCGAGCAGCTTGGCAAGACGCCGGTTGAAGTCAATGACTTTCCTGGTTTCGTCTCGAATCGGATCCTGATGCCGATGATCAACGAAGCTATCTACTGCGTAATGGAAGGTGTTGCGAAAGCCGAGGACATTGACACCGTTATGAAGCTCGGCATGGCTCATCCGATGGGGCCGCTTGCCCTTGCTGATTTTATCGGACTCGATGTTTGCCTTGACATTATGAATGTACTACATGACGGCCTTGGTGATACAAAGTATCGTCCTTGCCCACTACTAAAGAAGATGGTTGCAGCTGGAATGCTTGGCAAAAAGAGCGGCAAAGGATTCTATCAGTACTGAATTATCGGGGTAAATCCTTGTTAGCCTTTCTCTCGTAACCAAACGACATGTATCCAGTCTTATTCAAACTCGGCCCGATCAGCATTTATAGCTTCGGCTTAATGATGGCGATCGCTTTTCTGACAGCGAATTATTTTTTCGCCCAGGAAGTCAAACGCCGCCGCGAAAGCGAAAAGATGGTCTCAGCGATCACGATGATCGCCCTCATCGGTGGTGTCATCGGTTCTAAAATATTTTCGATCTTCGAAGATTGGAGTGTCTTCCTCGCTCATCCGATGAGCACCCTCTTCTCGGCATCGGGACTGACGTTTTACGGTGGATTTATTTTCGCGACCACCGGCATCTTCTATTATATCCGCAAGAAAAAAGTCTCGTTCAAAAAATTCGCCGATATGATCGCGCCGGTTGTCTTCCTTGCCTATGGCATTGGCCGCATTGGCTGTCAGCTTGCCGGTGATGGTGATTATGGAATACCGACGCAATCACTGGTAGGCATGCATTATACTATGGGAACGGCGAAACCGACCTATGTACTCGAACCATATTTCAATCGCTATCCCGAAGAAGCACTGAAGTGGCAGTACGATTCACTCAAAGCAATTCACACCGGCACCGATGCCCTTGGCCAACAAGTCAATCGCTTCGATGAAGTCGTCACCTGTCATCCGACTCCATTATATGAAATGGCCGCTGCCATTCTGGCTTTCGTGTTTCTTTGGAGTAAGCGAAAAAAATGGGAATCACAGCAAGGCAAGTTGTTTTATGCAACGATCATCCTGATGGGTATCGAGCGCCTGCTCGTAGAATTCCTGCGAATCAATCCGCTCTATGTCGGGCTTTCCATGGCACAGTGGATTTCGATCCTGTTAATAATCTGTGGTTCGGTGATGCTATTAAAGAAACAGCCTACCGGTGTAACATCATAATTTGCTAAAGTGAATTCTTTACCTCACGTCCAATTCATCACCAAAGAAGGCGGCTGCACGCTTTGCGATGAGCTGTTTGCCGAACTCGAATCGGCACAGGATTACGTCGACTTCGATATCGATATCGTGAAGATCGATTATGATGATGAGCTCCGCAAAAAATATTGGGATCAGATACCCGTCGTTATCATTAATGGGAAGGTTGCTTTTAAGTACCGCGCTACTCGCGATCAATTGATCGCAAAGATAGAAGGCCGTTCCTGGTGGAAGTTTTGGTAAGATGAAAGTTATTCTCAAATTCATCGAAGCTCTTGGGATCGCCGTCACCGGCGTCGGTCTTGTCGCCGGCATTACCCGAGATTCGATGGGCGATGAGTATATGTATGCGAGTATCGGGATCGCCGTTTTTTTTATCGCCCGGTTTGTTGAGACGCGAGTATATTCTGAGTAGTATTTCGCTTCGTTTAAATCTTTCCGGTTCTTTGGATGTAAATCCCCTGTTTCGTATATTGTTAACCCATTCATAGGCACCATTATTATGCCCGAAACCACCCCGATAGTCGTTAAAGGACTACGTAAATCATTTAAAGATCTTGTCGTGCTCGACGGTGTCGATCTTACCGTCGAGCGCAGTACCGTGCTCGCCCTGCTCGGACCGAATGGCGCTGGGAAAACGACCACCGTTCGAATTCTTAGTACACTGTTATCACCTGATGGTGGCCAAGCCTTTGTTAATGGCTTCGATGTCATTCGTCAGGCAAAAGATGTGCGTCGGATGATCGGGCTTACTGGCCAGTATGCTGCTGTTGATGAATATCTTACTGGCCGT
>DASTAO010000023.1:0-11921 GCA_035712525.1 Kapaibacterium sp. (SeqCode) | reverse complement strand
ACGATCTCCTCTTTCGGGCTGTATCCGATAAGCTCGGCATATCGTCCCCAATCGATGATCGTTGTGAGGACGATCTGTGAATCTTCGTAGGGCATCCTCGCCGCATAATCTTCGGCGAGCACTTCACGGGATACCTCACCTCTATTCGCTGCTAAGGTATCAAGCAGAACCTGAAACGTCCTGAGCTTCCGCAGTTGCGTGTTAAATAATCGTTTCTGATCGGTGACTTCGGCTTCGATGAACGTCTTACCGAGCGGCGTGATAACCACATCCTGTCCCGGTGTCTGAGCAAACTCAAGCAACTCTGCTGCTTTGACGATCTGTAATGTTTCGTGAAACGGATGGCCAATGTTTTCGGAAAGATCGCCGATATCGATCTTCGTGTTTTCCGAAAGAATATGCACGAGACCGATAAGTGTACCGACGTTCACGTTCGGAATAATCTCGATGCGCTCGCGAGTCTTCGGTTCTTCAACGAACGGCAGAACAGTATTCGTGATTAGCGAATAAATCCGATCCGATAATTCCTGAAATTCTTTGGAGTTCGAATTTCGTGGATAGGGAAGAGGATTCGGAAATTCTGCTTTGATGCGTCCCGGATGAGTATCGAGCACAATTATGCGGCTCGCCATCTGTACCGCTTCATCAATCAAATGTGTCACCATCACAACGCTTTTTAAGGTCGTATCATGCTGATGAAATAAATGCAGTACTTCATCGCGCAGGTTTTCTGCAGTAAGCTGATCGAGTGCGCTGAACGGTTCATCCATACAGAGTACTTTCGGCTCAACGACTAAGGCTCGAGCAATTCCAACACGTTGCTTCATGCCGCCGGAAAGCTCTTTCGGATACGCTTCTTCAAAACCACCGAGACCAACTTGGCTGATCGCATGACTAACAGTCGTCTTGATCTCATTCGGTGGCATCTTTAAGGCTTCGAGCCCTAAGGCAATGTTTTGTTCGACCGTTAACCAAGGCAGCAATGCAAACGATTGAAAGACGATCGACGTAAGCGGATTAAATCCTTTGAGCGGAGTGCTCTCGACAAGTACGCTGCCGAGTGTCGGTTTTAATAAGCCGGTGATGATACGAAGAATGGTCGATTTTCCGCTTCCCGATGGGCCGAGTAAACAGAGAAATTCATTCTCCGCAACCGATAGGCTTATATGTTCGAGAACCGGCAATGACTTTCCGCCCGGTTGAACAAAGGTCATCGAAACATCGCGAAGTTCGACGAGTTCTTTTCCTGGGGACGGATTTGCAACCGTTACTTTTGATAACAATGTATTGCTCATGTCACTTATTTAATGAGTACCGATCCTGCGCCAGTGTAAATAACCGCCGCCATACAAACTTATTAATGCTTACCACCACAAGACACAATGCAAGCGTACTAGCAACGAGCATCGGCGTATGCTGATTCTCGCTGGCAACGCTAATCATCGCCCCGATGCCCGTCGCCATCATCCGGGCTTTACCGGGCACGACATAATTCTCCGCTACAATACTCGCATTCCAAGCTCCGCCCGCAGCAGTGATAAGTCCCGTAACGATCGAAGGAAACATTACCGGCAGAATAATCTTCTTCCATCGCAACGCTCGCGAGAGCCCGAAGTTATCGCTTAGCTCTTGCAAGTCATTTGGAATCGCGCTTGCTCCGGCAATGACATTAAAGAGCATGTACCATTGCGTACCAAGCATCATCATCAGTACTGCTCCGATCTCGATGGAGATATGATAGCGGTTGAGTCCGATCAAGATCAACGGAAAGATCATCGGCGCCGGAAACGACGCAAGGAATTGGATCACCGGCTGTAGCCGCCGTGAAAGCGTATGATTCATTCCGATCATAGCACCGATCGGGATCGTCCATAATGCTGAGATCACGATGCAGACAATGATCCGTAATAACGTAGCCGAAGTGCCGATGCCAATGTCAGACCAATCGTGAATACTTAAATGATCGGAAAGTGAGATCGTAGCCTTTGCCAATCCAAAGCAGAGTAATAAACTGATAGCTATAATAAAAAGTATTCCCGCAAATTTCTTGACCTTCGGTTCACGGACGGTTACGATCGAGAATAAGGTTGTCGTCGAATTCTTAAGGAGATTAAGCCCTTTCTCTTTATTATCTTCTGTCCGTTTCTCTGCTTTTACTTTTAGCTTTTCAACAAGCCACGCCACAAGTGTTGAGCGCTGGACCACTTCGAGCACGATCGACCGCTCATGGTATTCCTCGGCGGTATCTTCCAGTCGAAACTTCCGGCTCCAGATTACAAGCGGCCGCCAGAGAATACGGTCAAGTGTAATGATCATCACTCCCATCGCGATCGCCGCCGCGATCATCGCTCCGGTATTACCTTGCTCGATCGCTACACTCATATAGCTGCCGACACCTGGCAATCTGAAATCGCGATTACCAAGCGTGAACGCTTCGCAGACTGTCAGGAAGAACCAGCCGCCGGCCATCGACATCATTGAATTCCAGATCAGAGGAATAGCACTCGAAGGCAGTTCGAGTTTGTAGAGAATTTCTTTGCGGCTTAAGTAAAATGTTTTTGCCGCATCCTGCATATCCGAAGGAATGCCTTTAAGTGAGCGGTAAAATGCATAGGTCATGTTCCAAACTTGTCCCGTAAAGATCGCCATGACACAGACTAATTCAAGACCAATATTGGTATTTGGAAATAATCCGATGAGAGCGATCGAAAAGGCCGGCAAAAAACTTAGTACCGGAATGCTCTGTAAAATATCGAGTAGCGGCAGCAGGATGCGCTCGGCGCGTTTCGAATGCGCCATCGCATAGCCATACCCAATGGTAAACCCAAGCGAGATCAAATAAGCGATCAGCCCACGACTTAGCGAATAGATCGTATAGAGCGGAAGGTACCTAAACTCCGTACGGATCTCTAAGACCGCGTGTGACTTCGCACCCCATTCACGCGAGACAATCGCAAGCCAATAGACGATACCGCCGATCGCCGCAACAACAATGACATCTGCGATTCGAACCTTGCGGGGGAATTCGATGATCGAGCTGACAAGTGACATGAAGCTTCCGAGTCTGAACTAAGAATGGTAAGTAACCCTTTTTTTTGTACGAGCGAGACGCTCGTGCCACAGCTACAGTTTATAACAGTGTCCCACTAAGTATCAGCGACGCCACACCGAAATAAATAACAATACCGGTTACGTCGACGAGCGTTGCTACGAATGGAGCCGATGATGTTGCCGGGTCGAACCCGAATCGCTTCAGAAGGATCGGCAGCATTGAGCCGGCTAACGTGCCCCAGAGTACAATGCCAAGCACTGCCATCATAATCGTTGCCGATAGCAGAATGTAGTGTTCGCCATAGGTGCGGCTGAACTGCGACCAGATAAAAATTCGTAAGAACCCAACACAGCCGAGCATTAACCCAAGTGCCAAGCCTGAGAATAACTCACGCCGAAACACTCTGAACCAATCCTTCAACGTTATCTCACCGAGCGCCAGCGCTCGGATGACAAGCGAAGAGGCCTGCGAACCGGAATTACCACCGCTCGACATGATAAGTGGAACGAATAAGGTAAGCACGATTGCTTTTTCGATCTCTTTCTCGAAATAGCCCATTGCCGTCGAGGTGAACATTTCGCTCACAAAGAGGATGACAAGCCAGCCGACACGCTTTTTGATAAGTGTCGCAAAAGAGATGTCCAGATACGGTTCTTCGAGTGCCTCGACACCGCCAAGCTTTTGGATATCTTCGGTCGCTTCTTCTTCGGCAACGTCGAACATATCGTCGATCGTTACGACACCAAGCAAAATGCCATTCGAATCGACGACCGGCAATGCTTCGCGGTCATACTCTCTGAAGATTTCGATCGCCTTTTCCTGCTCGTCAAACGCATTGAGCGAGACCATCTTCGTCCCGACAAGTTCGGCAACTTTCGTGTCTGGTTGAGCTAATAAAAATTTTCCGATGCTGATATCGTCGATGAGTTTTCCTTTCTCATCGATCACATAAAGCACT
The DNA here is from genome assembly GCA_035712525.1 of Kapaibacterium sp. (SeqCode). GTDB lineage: Bacteria > Bacteroidota > Ignavibacteria > Palsa-1295 > Palsa-1295 > JAFDZW01. The sequence continues at coordinate 7,911 of DASTAO010000023.1, read as the reverse complement.
AGCAGTGTCTCTTTGTTTTTACCGCTCTTTCGGATATAATCGAGGACTTGCTGCACCGTCCATTGCTCGCGTACGGCAATGTATTCCGGTGTCATGAGCCGGCCGATGCTGTATTCCGGATAGCCGAGAAGCTTTGTGGCGATTGCGCGCTCTGAAGGTGTTAAAAGTGAGAGGAGTTGGTTGGTTGCGTTGCCTGGAAGTTCTTCGAGCAGCTCGGTTCTATCGTCGGCTGCCATTTCATTGAGGATCTGGGCAACTTCGCTTCGCGCGAGCGATTTAAGCATCGCTTCCTGCGTCTCGAAATCAAGGTACTCGAATACATCGGCAGCTAAGTCGCGAGCGAGTAATCGGAAAATAATGGCGCGGTCTTCTTGTTCGACGTCTTCGATGACGTCGGCAATATCAGCAGGAGCTAATGTAGCGAGGACTTCTTTCAGAGAAAGGAAGCTTCGGGATGCGATCAGTTCGTTGATCTCGGGCTGTAAGAGTTTTCCCAGCATTATCGCCCTCCTTCATCTTCTTGTCTCCTTTGAATTGGTGAGTACTACATTTGTTCGAAATGTCGTAATTACTGGCGCGGATAACAATCCGCAATAAGCAGTCATTCCTCTAACGAGGAAAGAATCATAATTTAATAGTAAGTTTCGATTACGGCTTATTCGGATCGAAGGTCAGCATCGTGTTCCAACCGATGCCAACGAAGATCAAGGCCGCAATAAGTAGCATGCCGAAGAGGGTATAGGTTACTTTCGGCTTCAATTTAAAATCCCGAATGATATTCCAAACGCCCTGCACACCGTGATACATACCGATCGTAATGAAGGCAAGATACAAGCCTTTAAAGATGGGCATCGATAAGCGGTCGGCAGTGGTGCTGTAATCATGGCCGCTTTTCGGAGCATAGTGCATTAGGATGTAATGCCCGACCGTTAGGACGACGAGGGCGACACCGGTAATGCGTTGCAACATCCAGGCCGGTGCTCCGCCTTTGCCTTTGGAATAACTACGTAAATGTTTAACTGACTCGTCCATAAAGCTTATTTTGCGAAGAGGTTTTCCTGAAAGATGAGAAAGAACATCCCAACGACAACGATGATAGTAAGGGCGTAAGCCAATCGCAGCCACATCTTATGGTTGCGGGCTCCCTGGCCGAGATCGACGATCACAATTCGAATGCCGTTAAAAGCATGGAACATGACCAGAATGCCAAGTGCCCATTCGAGGATCTTAAACGGCATCGTCGTAAAGAATGCCATTTCCTCCATGAATACAGCCCGTCCCCTGGTGAGTGAGGAAAGTGCCCAGATATGGACGAATAGATAGACAATTAGCCCAACGCCACTAACGCGGTGAAGGATATAGGCAAGTGAACCGGGGTCATTGCGGTACTTAAGAAAGATACGTGTCCACGACCCGATCGGCTCTCGATTTGGAATATAAGCCATGAATGCAAAGTACGAAAGTAATATAACACAAATTTACGGAAAATGAATTGTGCTATGTGGGATTAAGGAATTTTTGAGATTTAAGTCTCAAATCGTTCTGATCCGCAATGACGTGATTGTTGCTCCGACTAAGCCGATCATACTTCCAATGGTAGCACTAGCCAGTATCAAAAATACTGCATCTTCTGAATCGGCTTTCATCAGGATAAGCTCCGGAGCGATTCGAGGTAAGCCGTATAAATGCAAGGCGATGATACTTCCGGCGGCTATCATTCCGCCTAAAAATCCGGCGATCGTCCCTTCGATATAATAGGGAATCACGATCGTACTGCGCCGGGCACCGAGCAGTGACATTGCCCGGATCGCTTCACGGCGTGATTGCATTGCGAGCCGTGCCAGCGATGCGGCTAATAACACAGAAACCAGTAACAGGAAAATGCCGAGTGAATAGGTTAGTGTGACTAATGTCTTCTTTTTATCTTCGAGCGACCGTAAGGTGTTGCCATCGAAAAGAATATCTTTTAGATGTCCTGAAGATTTTAACATTGAAATGATCGCTGTTGCTCGTGAAGATGTCAGATGGTTGAATGTCATTCGAATTCCCGCCGGAAGAGGATTATAGCCGAGCATTCCCTGTAGGTCCTCTCCGGAATAGGCTGAGTATTCTTTCAGTGCGGCTTCTTTCGAAATGAATTTTGAAGTTGAAATATCCGGAAGCGATTTGATTATTGAAGCGGCTAATGGTTCGGCAGCATCCGATGCGAGTTGAGCATCGAAATAAGCTTCGATCGGAAGCTTAGCTCTGTAATCATCAAGCGTTTCCGAAGCTCGTACCGATAACATGGCGACGATTCCTGTCAACGCTAATGATATGGCTATGACGATAGCCGTCAGCATCGAGAGCATCGGGGTCCGACGAATGGCAGCTACGGCTTCGCGAATTATCAGCATACTCTGACTGCTTGAATACTTTTAAAAATCATTTTTCCAATTAGCTCTGATCTGTTCTAAAAACCGATGATCCGTCAGATCGTAATGCAGTGGCGTCACGGTGATCTTATCGTTCATGATAGCAATGTCGTCGGCTTCTTCTGTCGAATCGACCAAATGATAAGTGCCCCGAAGCCAGTAATATGGCCGTCCGTGCGGATCGAATCGTTTTTCAAAATCGTCATCCCAAAAGGATTTGCCTTGTCTGGTATAGACTATCCCTTTTATTTCTTCTGGAGGCAATGCCGGGACATTAACATTAAGTAATGTGCCTTTTGGTAAGCCTTGCGAGGCAACATAGGGCGCAAAGCGTTTGATGAAATCCGCCGCCGCTGAAAAATCTCCTTTGCTATGATAACTTGCCAGAGATATGGCTATGGCCGGGACATCGAGTACTGTTGCTTCGGTCGCGGCGCTGACCGTCCCTGAGTAGATAACATTTACCGCTGTATTACGGCCATGATTAATACCACTGACAACAAGATCTGGATAGGGAAGCCCGCGTTCTTTCAAGAAAGTCCGAAGGGCAAGTTTGACGCAATCGGCCGGCGTCCCATCGACGGCATAGCCGAAGAATTCTCCATCTTTTTCTACTTCGGTCACCCGCAGCGGCAGCGTCATGGTCAAGGCATGTCCGACGGCCGATTGTTCGCCAAGCGGCGCCATGATAATTACGGTGGCAACTTCTTTTAATGCGGTGACAAGGGTTTCGATCCCTTTGGCGTGGATGCCATCATCATTTGTTACTAAGACATTCATTGCTGCAAAAATACGGCTTGGAAGTTCTGAGTTAATTAACACGCCATTCTGAACGGAGTGAAGAATCCCCTTCGGTTTTCGCGAATGGTTGAGATTGGGGTATTAAAGTGCAGTACCTTTTACTGTTCTTAGAATGATTTGAAAGTCGTGTAGTCACAGATTCCTCCCGTTGGTCGGAATGACAATGTAATACAACGTCATTGCGAGGATGGCTTTAGCCCGATGAAGTAATCCCCTGATGTCTTCACAGCACCACACTACACCTTCTCCCATTCCTCAATCTCTCCATCAATAAGAATAAAGATCGGATGAAGATCGATTATTGATTCTTTCTTAAACTCCTCCCATTTCTTCGGATCACGAATTTTCAATTTGTTAAGTAAATGCTTTGTTTCATATTCTAACTGTCCCGACGTAACCTTTATCTTGCTACGCCCTGTAGGCCCGATCTTACTCGCATCGAAATTGTATCCCCTCGCTATTGCTTCGGCACAAACTTCCTGCAAATACCGATTGATCGCCTCGACGGGCTTCGAAAGCTTCTTGAAGCGATAAAGTTGCGGGTGATTCGTGTAGCCTTTCGTCTTGCCTTCCAAGACGTGCTTTGCCAGTAATGCTTCGCGCCATAAGGCGACAAGCCCTTTGGCATCAAGATATTTCGGATGCAGCGACCAGATCCTCATTTTATAAAATTATTCAATGACATTCGTGTTAGGTATTTGCGATGGCCGAAACCAAGAACATCATTACCATCGAAACCCTTGCGAAGTTTGAGCGGCTTATTAATCGCGATGATAAACCGTATGACATCAATATGATGGTCATGCCGGGTACCCTTGAAGATAAACACAAGAACAGTACGAGTATTCCGGCGCTGCGCCGACAATTCAATTTGATCTATCTGCTTCTTGGCGGCGAACATGATGTCAAACTGAATACGGAACAGACCGATCTTAAAGTTAACGATCTTGTCATCGTTCCGGAAAATACCCTCTATGCTTCTGATCACATTCAGCATTGTATTGGATACTGCATCCATTTCAAAACCGAGTTCATTCAACCGCTTCTTTCCGGTCCCATCACTGCTGAATTTCCATTTCTCGAATTCGATGCCGAGCATATCGTCAACATCACTGACGAAGAAAGTACATTGATACAACAAGCCTTCAAAGACATTTTGAAGGAATATGACCGCTTTTCTCCGGAAAAAGATTTTGTCCTGAGAAATTACATTCTTATCCTTCTGCATCGCATTCGTGAAATCTATCAGCGGGTCAGATCGACAAGCCAAACGAAAAGTCGCCCCGAACAGCTAACGACACAATTCAAGCATCTTGTCGAAAAGCACTTCACCGAGCAGCGCTCGGTGTGGGCGTATGCTAAAATGCTGAATATCTCTCCCCGGTATTTAAGCGATGTTGTCAAATCAACAACGGGCCGCAGCCCACTCGAGATCATTCACGACATCCTCTTCCTCGAAGCAAAGTCACTGCTACGTTCAACCGACCGCTCGATCTCCGAGATCGCTCATGAACTCCGTTTTGACGACCAGGCTCATTTCTCGCATTTTGTCAAGAAGCGGACGGGTTCGACACCCGTAGAACTGCGAAAGACATTATAACTGTCATTCCGAACGGAGTCCGCCTAGGCGGACGATGTGAGGAATCCTGAGGTATTCGCGAAAAATTCAGGGGGTTCCTCGCTTCACTCGGAATGACAGGTAACCTCCGATTCTTACAAAAGCTCCCGAAATTTATACAAGTATTGCCCTACTCCCATCCGCTAATTTTGTATCGTTCAACAATCACAATACAATTATGCATACTCATTCAACTTCAGAAAAAGCAGAACTCAAAGATTTCGGCGTACCGGACGAAGTCCGCGAATTCCCACATGGCCGTCTCGAACTCATCACTGTTGGTGGAGCAACGGTAGGCCGGGGCATCTTCGAACCTGGTTGGCGCTGGCTCACATCGGTTCAGCCTCTCACTAAAACCCATAGCTGCGAAGCACCGCATTTCCAATACCATGTTGCCGGCATTCTACACGTAGTAATGGATGACGGCAGTGAATTCGATTGCAAACCCGGCGATATCTCGCTCCTCCCCTCAGGCCACGACGCCTGGACAGTAGGCAATGAACCGGCAGTAGTTGTAGACTTCCAGGGACTGATCGACTACGCGAAGAAAGGTTAAGTTTGTCATTCCGAACGGAGCGAAGCGATGTGAGGAATCTGTGATCGAATTGCATTCTAAAAGCAATACTGCTTTTAAACGGTTTTGCGTTCACAGATTCCTCTCGGTCGATCGGAATGACAATGACGGTAACTTCAATGTCATTCTGAGCTCAGCGAAGAATCTCTTAAGGCATGCTCTACTTTCTGATCTGAGCGCCACTTAACCAATTTATTTTCAACGAACTAACTTTACACCCGCACCAAGATTCTCTAATGATTTTCTACACCGCTACTGGTTGCAGATTATGAACCGGTGTAATAATCTCAGGCAAATACGTCGCCGAGGTATTCGAAAGGTACCCATCGGCGGTTACGAACTGCGGTGAGATTATAGTCTTCTGAGTATCAGTAGCTTCACTTACGAAGGCTTCGACAGCTGGTTGATCGGTTACGATGTTCTCCGGATTTTGATCAAGCGGAGTAATGATCTGTGCCAAGGCCGAAAGTTTTCCAAGCCCGCGAAGGATCTTGCCTGCAGTAAATTCTTTGAGTGGTGCCTGAGAATAGATCACGATACTCGTATTCAATGCCGTCAGTTGATGCAGACTAAAAATGAGTTCTTCCCGTAGCCGATGTGTCGCACTTGCCAGCTCCCACGAATTAATAAGCACGACATCGAACCCATGGCGTTCAATAGCCTGAGTAACGACATTCAGCCATCTGGATAATTCTCCCTGAGGTATTCCCATCATGCAAATGGTATCGGTAGCCAGGTCATCGCCGACAAGCTCGGAAGCCTCTCGGCCGATGCGAAGTGCCCATCGTTGATTTGACGCTGTATTGAGAATAAGCGCTCGCTTAAAAGATCCGGACCGTAGTAATTCCTCTGCCTTCTTACAAGCTGCCCGAGTATTGACATTCACATCGGCCCCGCAAAAGATCGCAATATCATTAAGGGCTATATGATGCTGCTTCTCGATCCGGTCATACGCTTTCCAAAAGGCTTCATAGGATTGTTTCTGAGTAGTCATAGTTTTTTGTGTTTGTTGTGAAAAATCTGATAGGTGCCCATCGAGACACCTATTTCCAAAATCTACAACTAAAAAAATAAAGATCGGTTCCAGTGAAGAATTAACCGCCCCAACCCCGCCTTGAAAAGGCGGGGCGTCCTTATACTTTGCTTACGCCAGAGTAAAACTTAGAAAGCCAATAAACATTAAACCAGCGTAAGCAAAGAAAAAAAGAAACCCCTCCTTTTCAAAGAGGGGCTGGGGTGGTTGATTAAAAGCTGAGATTGGTCAATAATTTATTTACTATAATATCCAACATATACGGCGCAACCAATTTTGCATTCTGAGTTACATAACCCCCGTAACCGCCACCATCGTCACAATATCATCTATGCTCGCCCCGCGCGAGAGATCGTTCATCGGCTTATCTAAGCCCTGGAGGATCGGCCCAATGGCTTGGCCCATACCTAATCTTTCGGCGATCTTATAGCCGATATTTCCGGCATCGAGATTCGGGAAGACGAATACATTTGCTTCGCCCCCAACAGGGCTGCCCGGCGCTTTGCGATTGGCAACCTCCGGAACAAACGCCGCATCGAATTGCAACTCCCCATCGATGATGAGATTCGGATTTCGCTCTCTCGCAATTTCTGTCGCCAGGGCAACGATCTTTGTCTCTTCACTCGAAGCACTTGCTTTCGTTGAAAATGAAAGCATCGCAACTCGCGGCTCGCGTTCGGTGAGTTTATGATAGGTCTCGGCAGTCGTGATCGCAATGTCGGCAAGCTGATGCGCATCGGGTTTTGGAATGACGGCACAATCGGCAAAGGCGAAGGTCATCGATTCTTTTCGGAATTCACGAAGCGCCGGAAAATCCATCAAGAACAAACTCGAAAGCGAACGAACCCCTTGAGCTAATCCGATCCCACGGATACCAGCACGAATGACATTCGCTGTCGTCGAAAGTGAACCGGCAACAAGCCCATCGGCATATCCGGCGCGAACAACAAGCGCACCGAAGAGTAGGGGATCGCTCAGTACTTCATTGCGAGCAGTTTCAAGATCGTGGATCTTATCTTTTCGCCGCTCATAATATTCCAGTACAAGCGACTCTGTCTCAATAAACGATTCTACCGACCATATTTTAATATTCTCAAGATTCGGAGCAAACTCATCGATCGCTTTTCTTACTTCATCGATCGGCCCGACAAGTTCAATCTCACCCAAATGCTCATCGATAGCGATCTGCGCGGCATTAAGTATGCGCGGATCGGTAGCGTCGGCAAGCAATATCCGCTTGCGATGTTGTGCGGCACGTTCTTTGATGAAGGTAAGGATCATTTATTTATATGGTATCACATTCTGCATCACATCCACAAATTGCAGCTTATCGAGATTCTCGATATTCTTTACAACCTTGCCCCAAATGGTATATCGGGTATTTAAATGTGGTGTCGGGCAATGCGTAATGAACCACTGCGAACCTTCGGTATCTTTGCCGTCGCTTGCCATACCGCAAATACCCTCGGTG
>DASTAO010000022.1:0-3909 GCA_035712525.1 Kapaibacterium sp. (SeqCode) | reverse complement strand
TGAAGGAAGGCAGAGAAACCGGAATGGATTCTCGTATGGCTTCTCAAGTACTAATGACCGAAGCAGCGGATGCTTGCCGGAAATGGCTGGGAGAAAATGGTGGTCAAAATACAATGGAATTGTACCTTTCTTTTGTCGAATTAAATAAGCGTTGGGATACGGTAAAAGCCGAAGACCGCTGATATATTCACAGTTATTAACATAAATCAACTGGGCGGCAAGTTTGTCGCCCAGTTTTCCTTACGACGTCCTTCCCGGAACACAACCCGCCTATTTTCCGTAGTAACCTATCTCAAAATCGACCTCTTGTTATGAAGACAACCATTTTTTGCATCACCCTGATTATGAGTGTAGCTCTCTCGGCTTCTGCGCAATTAAAATATCCTGCTGCCACAAAAGATAATACCGTCGATACCTATTTCGGCACGGCGGTCGCCGATCCGTACCGGTGGCTTGAAAATACCGATTCGGCGCTGACGAAGCAGTGGGTCGAGGCAGAGAATAAGGTTACCTTCGATTATCTCGGGAAGATCCCGTTTCGCGCAAAGCTCAAAAGCCGACTCGAGGAAATGCTGAACTATCCGAAGTTCGGCTCACCGATGAAGGTCGGCAAGTATTACATCTTCGAAAAGAACGACGGCCTGCAAAATCAGAACGTCGTCTATATTCAGGATGGCCTCAGCGGCGAACCCCGCGTGCTGATCGATCCGAATGCCTGGAGCAAGGATGGGACCGTTGCGCTCGGCGGCTACACCGCTTCGAACGACGATAAGTATCTCGCCTATACCGTTCGCAATGCCGGCTCCGATTGGGAAGAAATTTATGTGCTCGATATTGCGAGCGGTAAGAAATTATCCGATAAGGTCGAATGGGTAAAATTCTCAGGCGCAAGCTGGTGGAAAGATGGCTTCTTCTATAGCCGCTATGATAAGCCCGAAGGCTCGATGCTTACTGCCCAGAACGAGAATATGAAAGTGTATTATCACAAAGTTGGCGACGACCAAAGCAAAGATGAACTGATCTATCGCGACGAAAAAAATCCGCAGCGCCAGTTCTATAGCGGAGCTTCGGAGGATGAACGCTATCTCGAGCTGTATATCACCCAACCCGGCGCGAAAGGTAACCGGATGGTCGTGAAGGATATGAAGAATCCCGATAAAGGCTTCATCCCGATTAACGATGATTTCGACGTCACCTCCAATTTTATCGAGTCCGATGGCGAGACTATCGACCTGATGGTCAATAAAAATGCGCCGAAGAATATGGTCGTCAAGACAACGATATCCGATCCGACAAAATGGACGACGGTCATTCCGGAATCGCACGATGTTCTCGAAAATGTCTCGCTGATCGATGGTAAGCTGATCACTACATACATGAAAGATGCCAGCCATCACGTCTATGTGTATAATACCGACGGCAAGCAGTTACAAGAAGTAGCATTGCCGACGGTCGGCAGTATTGGCGGCTTCAACGGAAGAAAGAAGGACAAAGAAGTATTTTATACCTTCACCTCTTTTACGTTTCCAATAACGATCTATCGCTATGACATCGGTTCGAACGCTTCGACGCTCTTCCGTAAGAGCCAGGTGAAATTTAATCCCGACGATTACGAATCGAAGCAGGTCTTTTACACGAGCAAGGACGGCACGAAAGTCCCGATGTTCATCGTACATAAGAAAGGCTTGAAGATGGATGGCACGAATCCTTGCTATCTCTATGCCTACGGCGGTTTCAATATCAGCCTAACTCCAGGCTTCAGCACGCTTCGTATTGCGATGCTCGAGAACGGGGTTGTCTTTGCAATGCCGAATCTTCGTGGCGGCGGAGAGTATGGCGAAGATTGGCACGAAGCCGGTACAAAGCTAAAGAAGCAAAATGTCTTTGACGATTTTATCGCAGCAGCCGATTATCTCTGCAAAGAAAAATATACGTCGCATACTAAGCTTGCCATTGCGGGCGGCTCGAATGGCGGCCTGCTCGTTGGTGCAGTCATGACCGAACGACCGGATGTCTGCAAGGTTGCTCTCCCGGCAGTCGGCGTAATGGACATGCTGCGCTACCACAAGTTCACGATCGGTGCACATTGGGCCCGTGATTACGGCACGAGCGATGATAATAAAGAGATGTTCGATTATCTCTATCATTATTCGCCATTGCATAATATCAAACCGGGTACGAATTATCCGGCGACATTAGTAACGACTGCCGATCATGACGATCGCGTAGTCCCAGGGCATTCCTTCAAATTCGCTGCAACATTACAGGAAAGAACTGCGAATCAAAACCCCGCCCTCATCCGCATCGAAACCAAAGCAGGACACGGCGGCGGCAAGCCGATCGCAAAGATCATCGAAGAAACGGCGGACGAGTATTCGTTTATGTTCTATAATATGGGGGTGACACCGAAGTATTAATTCAGACTAAACCACGAATTCTAGATAATTCGGCAGTTGTGACAATATCTCGATATTGTTTTCTTCGCAATCCGCGAATAAGACGTTTGTCGCCGGTCCATAATAATGCTTCATACTGAAAGGCAAGAGAAAGGTAGATTTCATCTTCCGGGTCAATCGTCTGTAAAAGATCTTGTGCTCTTTCTCGATACCGATGGTGAATTTTCAGATCAGAGATAAATTCAATTGGTGCTATTACTTTCTGTTGACGTTCGATCAAAGAAATAATTTTTGCACCGGTTAAATCTGATAATTTAGGTAGTGATTTTTTAACTTCTGTTTCAAGTAGTTGGGGTGCAATAAATTCAAAATGCCTATCAGAGTTGATCAATAAATCGCCAATGGTACCAGAGGAATCAATGATGGCACTAATAATGATGTTTGCATCAACTACAATTATCACGGCTTAAGTAACCGCTTCTTACTTTTCATCCAAGCACTCTTTGTAATTTCACGAGCGAGCTTATCGATCTCCGATTGTTTCACTTTTTTCATTCCTGAACCCAACTCTAAGTAACGAGCGAACTCCCGAAGTCGCTTTAGTCCAGCAGGATTTAGCTTTCGAGCGAACTCAAAAGTAACCACATTATCTTGTTGTTTTATGGTCATACTACTATAAATGTGGCGAACGGTTCTGAAGGTTCCTACTTCAACGCTTCAATAGCAGCGCGAACCTTCGGCATTACTTCCTCGATCTCTTCAACCGATGTTGCCCCGACCGATAAGCGGCACCAACCTGATTCATGTCTGAGATCGAAGGCATGGAATGGGACAACGGCAATATCTGCACTTTCGAGGAGGTACTTGCGGATATCTTCGGTAGTGGTGAGTTCTTTTCCTTGTGGCGTTGTCTTGCCTATAAGATTGAACCGTACACTTAAATAGATCGCACCCATCGGCGGAATGGCATCGACGGAAAGTCCGCCTCCGCGCATTTCTTTGATATGCGTGTAGATCGCTTCAAGACGATCGTCGATCTCTTTGAACATCACTTCATGATATGCATCCATCACATTGTCATGAAGTAGCAACTCTGCAGTGGCTACCTGCTCGGCACGCGGAGCCCAGGCGCCAATATGCCCGAGAATGTTCGACATCGGAGCAGCAATATCCGGCGGAGCAACTGCCCAACCGACACGCAATCCAGTCGAAGCGAACGCCTTCGAAATACCATCGACGAAGATTGTGTACTGTGCCATTTCAGGACGCAACGATACCGGATTGACATGCTCGATACCTTCGAAGGTCAGCATCCAATACACCTGATCGTACATTACGAATAATGGCTTCTCACCAGCCTTACGCGAAGCATTTTCTTCAAGAACTAAGTCACAGATACCTTCAAGCTGTTCGCGGGTAAACATCGTACCCGCCGGATTAAGCGGCGAGTTAAGCGAAAGAAGTCGTGCACCTTTTAATGCTCCTTCAAGCGACTTACGAGTCGGCATGAATG
>DASTAO010000021.1:0-5055 GCA_035712525.1 Kapaibacterium sp. (SeqCode) | reverse complement strand
GGAATGGCTATTGTCCCGCTATTATGGGGCTTGCCGATCGGACTCTTACCCGTACATATTGTTTTTCTTGAGATGATCATTGATCCGGCGTGCTCTATCGCATTTGAAGCAGAACCGGAAGAAGAAAAAATAATGGCTCGTCCACCACGTGATCCAAAAGAAAAATTATTCAGTCGGGAAATGTTATTACTGAGTTTGCTCCAGGGGATAATTTCGTTTGTAGTGGTCTTTGGAATGTATGCAGTAACCATTGCTAAGGGTGTTGATGAAATCGAAGCTAGAAGTTTGACTTTCACTACCTTAGTATTAAGTAATTTGTGCCTTATCCTGACGAACCGCTCCTGGAGTGAATCGATTATTTCAAGTTTTAAGAAAAAAAACAAGTCTTTAGCTGGCCTTATCATAGTAACACTTTCAGTACTAAGTCTCTCATTGTATGTACCATTTTTTCAACATATTTTTCATTTTCATCCGTTACATGTTGATGACATTTTTTTATGCTTTGTTTTAGCAATATTCAGTATTCTGTGGTTCGAATTCTATAAAGCATTACGACGAACAAGGTGATCAGCTTAAATAGTGCTTCAGAGTTTTCTACGGAGTATTTTAATCTTTCGTTTCTTAAATTCCGCTTGTAATTTCGGAGTGAGTGTACGACAGTTGCAATGTTCTAAATGGGCAATATGCCAAGCGATGCGTTGATCAAGTGTGGGGTTTTTAGGCATGGGGTTGGCAAGATGCCATTCTTTATTAATTTTCATACGATTTATACTTTGTTATATTACTACTGTTAAACATTGACATCATGTTCCCACTCTTCTTCCAAAACTTCCTTAATTGGAGAGGCCGCTATGTTTCTTGCTAAGGCATCTCGTTCGGCAATATGTTTAATGTTCTTAAGCTGTATGGCCGACATTAATCCATGTAACGGAGGGTAGAAAATATTACCCATAAGCCACTCCGCGAGTTTTGGAGCTGCAGTCATACGTGCCCGGCTTATGAGGTGCGTTGCATCTTCACCGATCGGTTGGAGAATGAATGCCCAGGTCATTTTGAATGGCCCGCCCATTCGTTCGGTTGCACCTCCAATAACAAAATCGAACTCCGGATGAACGGCGTAGACATCATAAAAACTATCCTTTGCAGGAGTAGCGGCAAGTTTGTCACCCAGTTGGCGCGTTTCCCAACCATCAACTAAATGATCGATACTTGGCGCACCACCATGATCGAGCATATCGATGCTATACCATCCGGCGCGATCACATCCGAGTTGCATTATATATCTCCACACTAAAGATATTGGGGCTTCTATATTGGTGTGATATGTCAATTGATGATGAGCATCAGGAAGCACTTCATCACCGGGGTAGTGTAGTAAATCGTGATTGGGATACCGCATTTTACCAAGCTCTGCTTCGAGGTGGGACATTATTGATGTCCGAATCAACCGTGAAGCTACACCAATAATATGAAAATACCGATTTAATTTTTTCCAAGCATCATCTTCGGTTGCAGTTGTCCGAAGTTCGAAACTGATGGTTGAGCCATGGAGATACGGTTCCACTCGAATTGCCCAAGCCAGCTTTCCCCAGCCTGGTTCGCAAAAACTTTTGAAGTTTTCCGCTGGAACATCCGCAAATGGAATATTCAAGTGCCAAAATTGCCCGATCGAACCAACAACGACTTCACTACTGGGAATTTCTTCCAGAATAATAAAACCGGTTTCACTATCGACTACCTGGTCAACTCCAAGTCGCGGATCATCCTTTTGTGGATTGTAATGCCCCGATAGTTTATCAGGTAATGTCCGCAGATCAAATAAAAGTCGCACCCATGGAATCGAAGCGCCATCAAAATGACGCGCTGCTTCCCAAGCATCTTCTGGGTGTGCATTCACAAAGATCCGGTTAATCTCTATGTGTCGAGGATTTGGGATATACTTTTGAATTGCTCTCATAGAAGCGAGAAAATTGAATGTTGTTAAAACGAATGTGCAAGACGAATGCCAAAAATACACAGGTAATCTGCTAACCATATTTGTACGGAAATAGAAGAAACCGGTGAAAACCGTTAAATATATTTCCTTGTAAGTGGAATAAAATTTTACACTTAATAATGATTCGTCGGTAAACCATATTGAACGTTACCCATAAAAGCTTAAAATTTCTGCTTAAATAACCAAAAGGCCTTTTTTTACTTTTATATAAAGTAATTAGGTAATATGGCAAGAAAACTGCAATATGTTATTGCGAAAAATTTTTATCAAAAAAGAGGAATAAATTATTTGCCATGCAAACTATGACAGCCGAAGAAGCAATTTCCCAGATTAATAGTGGACATTCGGTTTTTATCCAATCGGCAGCTGCTGCCCCGCAGCAGCTTATTAGGGCAATGACCGCTCGGGCAAAGGAATTGCATAATGTAAAAATATACCATCTTCATACCGAGGGTGAAGCCCCGTATACTAACCGGGAATTTCATGAAAGTTTTCATACGTATTCGCTTTTTGCCGGAGCGAATGTTCGCAGAGCAATTGCCCATGGAGAAGCGGATTATATTCCGGTTTTTTTATCAGAAGTTCCGTCGCTATTTCGTAAGAAGATCATTCCGCTCGACATAGCGCTTATTCATGTCTCCGTGCCGGATAAGCACGGTTTTTGTTCGCTTGGTACCTCAGTCGATACTACCCGAGCAGCCGTGGAGATGGCATCAATTGTGATTGCTCAGATTAATCCGAACATGCCGCGTACTCATGGGGATAGTTTAATTCATACTCGCGATATCAATTTTGCTGTTGAAGTAACGGATGCTCTTCCCGAACGAGAGCAATGTAAAATAACTCCAGAACTCGAAGCAATCGGTACGGCAGTTGCTTCATTAATCGAGAATGGGGCAACAATACAGACCGGTATCGGCCGAATTCCGGATGCTGTTCTGGCGGCATTGCAATGCCACAAGGATCTCGGAATTCATACGGAAATGTTTTCAGATGGTGTCATCGATCTTATCGAACGAGGGGTGGTGACCGGTGAAAAAAAACGGGTCCATCCGGGAAAAGTAGTGAGTAGCTTTGTGGTGGGGACAAAACGATTATACGATTTTATCGATGATAATCCACTTGTTGCAATGCTTGATGTTTCTTATGTAAATGATACGACGGTTATCAGGCGAAACCCAAAAGTAACCGCAATAAATAGTGCCATTGAAATCGATCTGACAGGACAAGTTTGTTCAGATTCGATAGGGCCAGCAATTTATTCAGGGGTCGGTGGGCAGATGGATTTTATTAGAGGTGCGTCACTCTCTGAGGACGGAAAACCTATTATTGCATTGCCTTCAATTACTTCAGAAGGACAAAGCAGAATAGTCACTGAATTAAAGCAAGGTGCTGGCGTAGTGACAACCCGGGCAAACGTTCATTATATCGTGACCGAATATGGAATTGCTTATCTTCATGGAAAAAGCCTACGTGATCGCACCAAGGCATTGATCGCCATTTCCCATCCAATGCATAGGGAGAATTTGGAACGGCAAGCTCGAGACTTGCTAAAAACATTATAAGGTAAATCGAAATAAATCCTTATCTATAATGGGGATGAACCAAGATACCGTTTGTGCTCCCTGGGGGACTCGAACCCCCGACCCACTGATTAAGAGTCAGTTGTGAGGGCCTGATTTTATAAGGCTTTCAAGGTGACTGGCGAAGAATTGGCGAAGATTCTTGCGGGAGAAGTTCAAAATATGGTCTCTATCTCTCGCGTCATACTTTCGTCACACTTTCGTCTCACCCTCTAAGGGTTGGCTTCCTGTTATTGGAAGCTGTGAGAACGAACCAGAGCAAATCGCCAAAGCACGAATTCATCCTTATAGGAGAAGGCGACGTGCTTAGAAAATTTTCTCATAAACCATTTCTTCGGAATGGGTCTAAGGTTTATTACTTCCATTTCACTTATACAGACCCTCTTACCGGCAAATCGAAGCATTCACAGATCAGTACCGGAGAACGGGAAAAAAGGAGAGCTACGGAAAAGAGAGATGAGCTTAAAGATAGTGTCCGGCTCATGTTCTCTCGCGAAGGAGTTAAACACTCAGACAAACAACCCATTGGTGACTTCTTTGCATATTTCCTTAAGATCAAAGAACAGGATGGATTAAGCAAGAAAACACTGCCCGACTATAAGTTAAGATTAGATGCTTTCATAAAATGGTCTGATCCGAGTCTCCCACTGTGCAATGTAACCCCTGATATACTTCGAGATTTCTTTGCTTGGATTCGGTCTGAAAGTACGCGACTCCTAACCCGTCGGGTGTTGAGTTGCGCCTTTAATGTTGCGGTAGTGGAAGGGAAGCTTCAAGTAAATCCCCTTGAAAAACTACCACGGTGGAAACAGACTGAGAAAATACGGGAATACCTCGACGAGCCTGAATTCAGGAAGTTGTATGAAAGACAGCCAGAGGATAACTATATTACACGAACAACAAAGAATGCAGTTCTCCTTGCATTTGCTACAGGTATGCGCTTAGGGGAAATCTGCAACCTCAAGCAGAAGAATATTCGATGGGAGAAAAATGAGTTACATATAAAAAATGGTGACTCATTCCGAACAAAAAATGGGAATGAGCGAATCATTCCGATCTTTCCCCGAGTGAGAGAAGCCCTTCAACAGCAATTTCAGAACAAAGCACAGCACAAGAGTGAATTGGTACGTGAATCCCAATATCTATTCGCAAACGAGGCTGGAAATGCCTATATGAAGGAGAAAGACAAAAGCTGCAAACTATCGAAATTATTCAAAAGAATAGCAATCGAGGTATATCCTGATCGGCCTAAACTCCACTTTCATTCTCTTAGGCACTCCTTTGGGCAAAATGCTTATAACAATGGAATGCCCCTCGTACAAATCTCAAAGATCATGGGGCATAACAGTGTGGCAGTTACGGCCCAATACTATGCGAAGCAACGGGATTATCACAATATGAGTGATATATACGCATACTTGGAAAACCAGCCTATGATTTCGGACCGCACCGTGTCATTAGGAGATAGTTACTCAC
>DASTAO010000020.1:0-10575 GCA_035712525.1 Kapaibacterium sp. (SeqCode) | reverse complement strand
CCCCTGTGATGGAGAAGATGGCTGTGAACAGGATGATAATAGCATCACGACTGCAAGTGTAGCAAGTACTGCTACTGAATAGAAATGACGTGTTTTCATTTTCGTATGTTGATATTATGAGAATGCAATTTATCCGGACCTTCCGGATAAAAATCGTTAGGCAAATGATCTATGCGCAAAGATACAGCTTTTTATAGCAAACCTAAGGAAAATGATAAAAACAAAAAACCCTTCTGGGTAGAAGGGTTCTATAGGATATCTCTAGCAAAAGCTTATTGCTCGTCTTGCGAGCCGCCAATTTCATCATCAAGGACAACAATAACCGAAGTCTCACTTTGTGACCAGGTTGCCTTAATGTTATATCCATGAGGCGTAGGCACTGGATATGATTGGCCGAAAAGAACAGGAATATTGCTGCCTTTATATGGAACACCGATGCTTGTGCAACTGTAAGCATCCTGTGAAGAATTGGCATTTGTGCCAAGGTTTGTGATTGGGTCGAATGGTCCCAATACAACAGTGTCAGTCGTCGGCATGCCTGAAGTACTAGCTATGTAGTTTATTTGCAGGCCGGCGAGTATTTGAGGGCTAATATTTGTTACGTAAATGATCATCGCAGGTATGGGTTGGATTAAATCACTCACAAAAATACAGCATTTACTGGTAGCATGAGTCAAAATGACCTAAACATCGATTCTCTCTTTTGTACGTTTCACTTGACGGTTCCAGAAAAAAAAGCTATAGATGCTTTAGAACACTATGTGGCATCTGCACCTATACCTGCCGAAGCTGAAAACATCATCAAAGCAAGGATAATCCTATGTAGTTTTTTTGCCTTTACGAATGCTGAGAAGTTCGAAGAAAATATTCGCCATCTCTTCGATATTTCTCTGCACAAATACTCTGTTGAATATGAAGGATGGCTTGATCTTTATTCGGCAAGATTAAATCAATCGAAAGAAAATATTGAAGAAGCGATTCGACTTTATAGAAAAGCTACAACGATAGGGCATAAAGGTTTTTTGCGAATAGAAGCCCAGGCATGGTTTCGATTAGCCAGTATTTACAATAACTTTGGTGCAATTGATGAAGCGATCAAATGCTATTTGGATTGTGTAGATATTTGCAAGCAAATTGGTGGATTACGATTAGAAGTATTGGCATTATCATCATTATCTGAAATATATCTTGCAAATGGCCAGGCCTCGGAAGCGTTGGAAATTTGTCGTAATGCCATCAGTTCAGCTACTGAAGATAAAAGTACACGTATGAGGCTCCATATTCGTGAATGTACTATACTTCTTGAGTTAAATAGGATATCTGATATTTTTCTAATTCTGAAATCCATCAGTAATGACTTAGAGGACTACCCTAATCCTACGAATGAAGGTTCTATTAAGATCATTGTTGGGAAAGCGTATCGCATCGAAAAAAAATATTTGAATAGCCAAAAAGAATTTGAGCAAGCTTTGCAAATTTATAACAAAAATGGCAACCCAAAATTGATTATAAATGCTCTCCAACAACTAGTAGAGTTGTTTATTGAAATTAATGAGTACCTTAAAGCATGGAATTTGCTTAATGAAGCAAAAGAGATAGCAGTAAAATCAAATTATCAATACGGCATCACCGCCTCCCTCGAACTCTCCGTCGAACTCTACCAAAAGCAAGGAGAATTCGATAAGGCACTTACAGCTTTCCGAGAATTTTATGATATGAAGCAAAAGATGCTCTCGCAGCAGGCCGAACGTCGAATGGAGCTGTTGCGGATCGAGCATCAGGTTAAGCAGAAGGAGCAGGAGGCGGAGCTGTATCGGCTCAAGAGCGAGCAGCTTGAGAAGCAGTTGATGGATAAGACGTCGCATTTGGTATCGCAGGCTGAATCCATGTCCCGCTTCCGCGATGATCTTAAGAAGATACTTATCGAGGCGAAAGACCCGATCGCCGGGCTGAGGGAAGTAAAAGGCAAGTTGAAGGATATTCCCCAGATCGCAGTCGATTGGGATGAGTATGACCGCAACTTCTCTGCGGTCCACCCCCAATTTAAGCAGACGATCCTCGACCGCTACCCCGACTTAACCCCAACGGAAATGAAGGTCTGCACCCTCCTGAGGATGGAGCTGAGTTCGAAGGAAATCGCCCATTTATTGACGGTCGATGAGCGCAGTATTGAGAATTACCGGTATAAATTACGCAAGAAATTCAAGCTTGAAAAGGAGAGCCTTTCCCTCTTTCTTTCGAAAGTGTAGAGGTTTTATTTTTTTTTAAGTGTAGCCTCCATAACGGCCGTTTCCTAAATACTTCATTAAAAATCAATAATTTACAGAATGACAGGTTTTTTGGTTGATGGGGTAATTTTTGCCGATTTCTTTAAATTAGTGTGTTTTTAGTGTAGTGGGATTTGCTTGGGGAGCGAGTATTTTTGTATCGTCAACATTGACAATTGATAAAAGCTCTGTCTATCGTCATCCATTCGGTGATCATCCGTGATCACCGAAGGAAAAAAGAGCATCCCGGCTGCTTCGCTTTCTGGGCAAACAACACCACCTAAGGCCACGGGACAGATAAAAGCAGCGAGGCGCCGGGTTTGTTCTTTGATAGGAGCGACCAAAAAGTGTAATTTGTGGTAAAAAAGGCAAAAGCAAATACACTATGAAACGTTGGGCCGGGAATCTCGTATTAATTAACTGCTACGGGATACAAGAAAATTAAGAGTACGAGGGGAACAGATTCCCGGCTTGATTGGTTATATGAATTAAGAGTGTGAGACTTATGAATATAGGCGGGTTCCATTTAGGCCGTTTTTATTCAGAGTCAAGGTGAGAGAAAAATCCCATTGCCTTCGGGTGATGGGATTTATTTTTTTAAAGGGTCTTTTTTGAAGTCTGTCTGCTGTCATTCCTCCGTCGCTCCGCACCGTTCGGGATGACACCGTATAGGCAAAGCTCATTCCTCCAAAACGATATGGCTCGGATAATGGTTATCTGCCACAACGAATTCATCTTCTTTACGAGTACTTTTTGCTGACCCGTTACGGTACTGACGTGTTGATCGGCGTAGCGATCACCGTCATCATTCTCATTGCCCTGGCATTTTGGAGCGACGAACGATTCGTGAGGATCGCTCTGTATGCTGTTGCCGGATTCCTCGTTGTCTTTTCCCTCAATTTCTTTCGGGATCCTGACCGCACTCCATCCGCGACTGGTGCATCCCTCAACGATTGTATTATCTCACCAGCCGATGGGAAAGTTGTTCTGATCAAGGAAGTCGATGAACCGGAATTCCTTCACGCAAAAGCTACGATGGTCTCGATCTTTATGTCCCCACTCGATGTGCACGTCAATCGAGCACCGATCAGTGGTGTTGTGGAATACCTTAAGTATATCAAAGGAAAATTTCTGGTGGCAAGTGACGAAGAAGCCGTGAGCCAGAACGAGCGTCAGATGATCGGGCTTTCCTCGAATGGGAAGAAGATACTCTTTAATCAGGTAACCGGATATGTGGCACGTCGTATCGTTTGTAATCTGAAGACCGGCGATAGTATCAAGGTTGGCGAGCGATTCGGGATGATAAAATTCGGATCGCGGGTCGATGTGTATTTGCCGGTTGGTTCGGCTTCGTTGAATGTCAAGGAAGGCGATGTAACTCGCGCCGGAGAAACGGTCATAGCACAGTGGCAAAACGTTCGGTAATACAGCGCACCCGGTCGGTCATTCCGTCGCTCTTTACGACGATGAATCTCTTTAGCGGATTCATTGCGATCAAGACGGCCTTCATGGATGCCGATTTTGAAAAGGCGGCGTGGTTCATTGTCCTCGGCGCGATCTTCGATACGCTCGACGGGTTGATGGCACGGCTTACCCATTCAGCCAGTGAGTTCGGAGTCGAGCTCGATTCTCTTGCGGATGTGGTTACGTTTGGTGTTGCCCCGAGTGCAATAATCTACAAGTTATTCTTCTATAAATACGAAAGCGTTGGAATACTTATCGCGGCCTTGCCGGCGATCTGTGGTGCGTTGCGGCTTGCCCGATTTAATGTACAGCTTGTCGGCTTTGATAAAGATTATTTTCGCGGCCTTCCCATTCCTTCGGCGGCATTATTCATTGTCTCGTTCGTGGTCTTTCATTTCATACAGCATGATCCGGCATTTATTTCGCCGGCGACTTATGATGCGTTGATGTTCGTAGTGGTGATCGGGGCATCGCTGTTGATGGTCAGTACGATCAAGTATGAGACGATGCCGAAGTTCAGCGGCTCGGCGATCAAGAAGCAGCCGTTGAAATATATCGTGGTTATTGTAGCGATCGTTGTCACCATCATCACAAAAGGCAAAGCACTCTTCCCGTTCTTTTTTGCCTTTGCTGTTGCCGGCGCTATCAGGTCATTCATCCAGCGCATGCGCCGCTTCGCACAGGATCGTCGCTACGGCTCGCTCTTCGACGAAGAGGAGTTAGATGAGGAAGATCGTGGGACGTTGGGGATTTAATTACTTAATAACCTCTACAATTTTAGAGGTAGCTCCCTGATCAGAGGTTAACCGAAGTATATAGGCCCCCTCGGTTAGTGGTTTTGTATCCCATATTAATTCATTCCCTGTAACAGCGAAGGAATTATCGATTAGGGTCGCAACCACTCGCCCCATAATGTCATAGGCCTTCAACGAAAGCACAGAAGGTTTAGAAATCGAGTAACCGATGTGGACTTCTGTGGTTGCGGGGTTAGGGTAGCAAGAAGTGAAGAAGATCTGTTGTTGTATACTTGAGGTGTTCTTAGGGACCCTGGCTAGAGATTTTGGGAGGCGCCAAATCTCAGTCTGACCTATAACGAAAAAATATTTAGAATTAGAAAATAATTCTGTACCATCTGTGAAGAAGCCAGGAGTCTGCTGCCACGATTTACCCATATCGAGCGAATAATATATTGCATTTCTTCCATCAAATAATGGGGCAGCAGTATTTTCATTTGTGCCAATGGCATACAATGTGTTATTGTCTACTAAGCTTGGAAGAATGTTAAACCGCGACGGTGTGCCAGAGGCTATTTCCCAAGTAGATCCTAAATCAGTAGAATAATTTAATCTATGGTCATCAGAAAAATAATAGAACCAATAATCATCTATGTGCGCGTCTGGTAGAGTAAAATAATTAGGTGATGGGCCATACTGGCTATATAGCTGGAGTACTGAAACGGGTATCCAAGTATTTCCTAAATCAGAGGTTGCATATGGAGATTGTGCATACTCCTCCATTACATAAAGCCAGCCTCGGTAGAGACCTATTTGCATGTATCCTCCCCTATGGGTATACTGGGGAGTAATTACCTTTTTCCAATTCAATCCTTTATCGAGCGAAATATAAAGGAAAGTGCTGTCTCCCCACAGTGATAAGACGAGAGTATCATTTTTGATTATTAATTGGTGTGTTGTTTCACCAGCTTTTAAAGGGAGACTGTATTTCTTCCAAGAATCTAGGTCGTTTGACGAAATAAGAAGACTCTCGATTAGAGTTTCTTTATCTCGACCAATAGCGAAGACCTCACTATTTATATTTTTTTGCCACCTGACAGTTCCATTTAAGGACATATTCTCAAAAAAAGGTCTTTGTTGCCATGATATTCCATCATCGGTTGAAATGATAACGGAATCCATTCCACCCCACATAGTAGATTGCATGGCGACTAATTTCGTATCGGAAGCATATAACAATGTGGTATAGCTACCAAAGCCGTTAATCATCGGTAATCGGGTCAAATTTGTAAAATTTGAATCAGTAACTATATAGCCTTTGCCAGCAAGGTATGTAATGAAATAGTTTTCTTTCCCAAAGATGGGGTTGAATTGATAGGCTGAGTCTTCAAGTAGCATTTTCCAAGTAACACCATCATCCCCAGAGGTATATAGTCGTTGAATATATATTTTATTAGGATAATCTACTTCCATTGAAGCAAAGAGTCGGCCCCCAATTTTTTTTGTCCACCAAATATTGAAGATCAAACTATCGGGCGAACCTGGAAAGTGTACCTTTTGCCATGATGTTCCTTCATCTATGCTATTTTCAATATTCCAGCCATGTGATGTATAAGTTGAGATGATCCAAGAATGCCCATTTTTAATATTAAATCCCCAAAACATTGAGTCTGACAAAGGTGTTTTTGTTTCAATCCATGTTTTACCTAAATCAATAGAGCTCAGATAATGAGATTTTAAATCAATCATGGATAAATAAAATAGAGACAGGGTATCTCCATTGCAACTTAGACTCGAATATCGAGCATTCTCGATAAGGCTATCCATCCTTCGTTCCCACGTAAGGCCCCCATCGAATGACAAGAATAATCCTTGTTTAGAGTCAGTAATATCAGTAAACGGAGAATCCCAGGCTGCAATAGTATCTTCTGAAATAAAAAAAACCTGAGAAGTAGAAGGAAATTCACCATTAATTAAAGACAGCTTTTTTTGAATCCATTTATTATCTTTTTTTTCAGAAAGAAAAATCATACCTTTTAAGAAGTCTGGGTAGGAGGTGTTAGCGGGATAGTAAGCGCCAAGGTTTACAAACACTTTCCCGTTTGTAACTATTTGACCTCCCATTGAATGGATAAATGAGCTAATAGGTAGACCTTCATTAAATAAACTCCAGGACTGACCCCAGTCAGTTGACTTATAATAATTATTGCCATAAGCCCCATAGAGAATATTGTCCACTTGGGCCTGAGGCCCGATCTGGCCCCCTGGCCAGCCAATCTGTTCCCATTGTGCAGACGCAGGTGAGCAACACACGAGAATAAGAATAGCAATTAGAATATAATTTCGGAGACACATTTTGGCATTGCAGTTGATACTAATAACTACAGTGTGCAATAGTAAAGTTGCTATCGAATCTCAGAGTTATTCTGTTGTGATTTAAGATCGTATTCACCACATTCCACTACTGGCAGCCGCGGGTATTTTATAAAGCGATCATCGTTCTCCCCAAGCAGGCAGCGAATAAAGACGCTGCCTTTGGAAGATACTTGTTCTGTGTGATGAATGCAATCGGCGCAGAGGCCGATGGAGTTCTTACCCGCTTCTGGCATTAATTCTTCGATGGCGCTTGCATTGCGCTTAATGCCAGCGAAGCAGTTTTTGTGCGTTCGCCGATCTGTTGGCGCCACATGGCATAGTAGAGTCCTTTTTAAGTGAGTAAGTCTTGGTGGTTGCCGACTTCAACAATTTCTCCGCGCTCGAGTACATAGATGCGATCGGCGTGCATGATCGTCGAAAGGCGGTGAGCGATAAGAATCGTAATAAGATTGCTGCTTTGCGAAACGTCGCGGATCGTGCCGCTTATCTCTTCCTCGGTAAGTGAGTCGAGCGATGATGTTGCTTCGTCGAAGACGAGTAGGTCAGGTCGACGAAGTAATGCCCGGGCAATGGAAAGACGCTGCTTCTCGCCGCCGGATACTTTTACGCCACCTTCTCCGATTACAGTATCGAGTCCGTTAGAAGCTCGTGCGAGTAACGACTGGCAGGATGCTTTTTGTAATACATCCATACATTCAGCATCAGTAGCATCAGGGCGTACGAACAGTAAGTTCTCCCTGATCGTACCGCTGAAGAGTTGGGTATCCTGAGTAACAAAGCCAATATGCTCACGAAGTTCATCGAGATCGATCTCGGTGCTCGAATCTCCATTGTATTTTATCATTCCTTGCTGGGGTCGATAGAGGCCCACAAGCAACTTTACAAATGTCGTTTTTCCTGCACCTGATGGACCGACGAAGGCAACAGTCTCACCGCGTTTCACATCGAAGTTCACATGCTGTAAGGCCGGATTCGTTGCCGATTGATGCTGAAAGGTGATCTGCTCAAATGTTAATTCTTTGAGTGAGCCAATGGTGCGCGGCTTTTCAGGTTTCGCTTCCGGCGGAGTATTCATGATCTCCGAGAAATTATTCAACGATGCCTCAGCTTCGCGATACATTGTAATGATGCCGCCAATTTCCTGTAACGGACTAAAGATAAAGAACGAGTACACCCATAAGGAGAAGAACTGTCCGGGCTGAATGGTATGCGAGAAGATGAGATAGAGCATCAGCATCAGTAAGCTCGTGCGAAGGAAGTTGATCGTCGTGCCTTGCAAGAAGCTTAGTTTGCGGATGTATTTTACTTTCGTAAGCTCGAGGCCGAGAATTTTTTCGGTTGTTGAATTTAAGCGATTGACCTCTTGATGCGTCAGGCCAAGACTTTTCACGAGTTCGATATTGCGGAGCGATTCTGTTGTCGAGCCGGCAAGTGCTGTTGTTTGTCCGGTGATCTTCTTCTGTATGGTCTTGATCTTACGGGAAAGGATTGTACTGAGTATGGCAATAACCGGGGCGATAATGAAATAGACTAAGGCGATCGTCCAGCTTAATGATATCGCATAGATGGTAACGAAGATGATGCCGATAAGCGATGTAAAAACAATGTTGATCGAAGAGCCGATAACTCGTTCTATGTCGCTGCGGACTTTCTGGAGTTTACCCAATGTCTCACCGCTGCGCTGATCCTCGAAGACGGAATAGGGTAGGCCGAGTGAATGACGAATTCCATCGGTATAGATCTCGGCGCCAAGCCGCTGGGTTACGACATTGATATAATAATCCTGAAAATTCTTTGCCACCCTCGAAATGAATGCCACACCCATTGACATCAATAGGAGTGGGACTACACCTTGAAAGAACTGGCTCGAAGTAAATTTATCGGACTTTAAGGCATAGTTATCGACGATACGTCCGAAGATATACGGGTCGAGCAATGAAAACGTTTGGTTAATCGCCGCAAGCAATAGGGCAAGGATAACAAGCCCACGATAGTGTTTGAGGTAAGAAAGAAGGATCTTCATCTATTGATGACGGTTACTGACTAAAAATATTGTACGCAGCACCAACTGCCACAGCAAAACATACACAAAGCAGACTCAGTTGTACGAACTATCAATGGGAATGGTTACGGGTTACTCTTCGATCTCCGTTTCATCGACTTCGATCTCTTCGCCATCCTTCTTATCTTTCATCAGGCCGAACTTGCGCATCTTGGTATATAAATGCGAACGCTGAATGCTCATTGCTTCGGCTGTACGGCTTATGTTCCATCCGAATTCTCGAAGTCGCTCTTCGATGTAGAGTTTTTCGGCGCGGTCCTTGAAGTCCTGAAAACTGCTGGCCGCGAGGGCTTCTTCAAGCGGATGCGAGGTATCGGCATAGCCGCTGGTTTCTGCTGCTTGCATTCTGGCAAGATCGGCGGGAGTCAGGATAACACTCTTTGCTAATTCCCCGTCGCCCGGTGGTTCTGGTGCTGGTTTCGGTGTAGGCTGTTGCTGCTGGACGTTAGCCATCATACTAAAGGCAATACCAAGCCGCTCGACGTCTTCGCGGCGGACAGTTTCAGAAGCGGTCAGGATAACAATGCGTTCGATAATATTGCGAAGCTCGCGAATGTTGCCAGTATAGGGTAACGACATTAATAAATGCAACGCATCATCGTCGAATTTCGGAGCCTTGTGTTTTGTCTCAGCGCCGAATTCATCCGCAAAGGCGCGAACGAGTAACGGAATGTCCTCGCGGCGCTCGCGCAGCGGCGGAACATAGATCGGAATGACGTTCAAGCGATGATAAAGATCTTCGCGGAATTTGCCGGCGCGAATTTCATCCTGAATGTTCTTATTGGTTGCGGCAATGAGGCGCACATCCACTTTGATCGGCTTTCCGGTTGAGCTACCAACGCGTTCGATCCAACCTTCATCAATAACCTTCAGCACTTTTGCCTGTGCCTCGAGCGACATATCGCCAACCTCATCGAGAAAAAGAGTACCGCCATCGGCTTGTTCGAACTTGCCGATGCGCTGAGCTTGCGCTCCGGTAAAGGAGCCTTTCTCATGGCCGAACAATTCGCTCTCGATAAGATCGCGGGGAATAGCAGCGCAGTTGACTTCGATGAATGGCATCTCAGCACGGCGTGAGCCTTTATGAATACCGCGAGCCACTAATTCTTTACCGGATCCATTTTCTCCGGTTATTAGCACTCTTGCCTCGGTCGGGGCGACACGCTCCATCATTGCTCTGATGCTTCGCATGGCCGTCGAAGTACCAAGCATTTTTTCGCGGCCCTGCAGCCGCTCTTTCATGATGCGAACCTGCGTTTCGAGATGCTTTTTCTCGGTGGCGTTGCGAACGATGAGTAATAACTTTTCGCGATCCGGTGGCTTCTCCAGAAAATCAAAGGCGCCGAGCTTCGTTGCTTCCACGGCTGTCTCGATCGTACCATGGCCTGAGATCATAATAACGGGCACATCGGGACGAATTTCGCGAATGCGGCCGAGGGTCTCAATGCCATCCATTTGTGGCATTTTTACATCGAGGATAATACAATCGACTGGGGTATTATCGTTAAGGATTTTAAGCCCCCCCGAGCCTGATTCGGCGGTCAGAACGGCATGTTTTTCATATTCGAATATCCAGGCGAGGGTATCTCGAATACCGGCTTCGTCGTCAATTATTAGGATGTTAGCCATGGGAAAATGGAGAGTTAGCGTTGATTTGCTAACTACTACAATG
>DASTAO010000019.1:0-5269 GCA_035712525.1 Kapaibacterium sp. (SeqCode) | reverse complement strand
CAATATATTCCATTTGGTAGCGAATTGGTCGAAAATGGAATCTGGTGTTCGTTCGCATCGAAAGCTCCCTCGACTATGGTTTGAAGTTTGTGTCCAAGGATATCATATAGAGCAACAGAGACATGTTCTCGCTTGTCTAATGTAAAAGATATACTTACATCATCGCTTCGGCCGTGAAGTGCAAGACCAAGATCATTGCTAATACTATGATTACTAGTAACGGAATTAGCTTGAGGATCAGTTTTCCAAATGCCGATGTCAGGTACCGAAGCATAGAGATATCCACTATCCGTTTTTAAGAGTTGGAGGATTGGATATTGTTCATCAGTGAACAGTTCGTTATGCCAAGAGGTTGAATTCAAATCGCATTTGATAAGTCCTCTTGATGTACCGGCATAACAAGTATTGCCAACCATCTCAATGGCAGTAATACTATCGAATTCTTGGGTTGTCCATTTCTCCCATGAAGAACCGTTGTTTGTCGATTTCCATAATCCATCGCCGAGAGTGCCAACGAGGATCGTTTGAGAATTTGGAAATTTTATCGCGGAGATGGCTGCATTTTTTATACCATGCAAAACCTTTGTCCAACTGACACCATCGTCAGTTGATTCGTATAGTGCTGGAGCGTAACCGATATATATTGTACCTTTTGAGTCGATATTAAACATGGATAGTGGTGTACTCGTATTAGGAGTATTTAGTCCTTCCCAGGTAACTCCATGGTCAGTCGTCAAATTTATACTTCCATTAAAAAGGGCAAAAAAATTATTGGAGCTGCCTGAAGAAGCAAGTGGAAGGCTGGAATAACCTGTTGAAGTTGAAAGGTTAAATGATGTTGGGGTCGTTGCATCAGCAAAAGAGATACTGGTTTTTTCGTGCCCTGTACTCGAATTTCGACTGTAATAAAAGTAGAAGTAACTTCCATCAACAGTTTTAGCATAATAACCAGTGTCACCTGGCAGACCTGTTATCTGTGGTATAGAACTGGTCCAATTCATCCCTCCATTGTCAGAAAAGTAAGGCTTAGCAAGCTTATCCTCGTAGGGTTCACTTGGATTGTAGCTATTTACATACAGAATCTTATTTGGGATCTCCTGCAGAAGATGAATCTTTGCACTTGGCAGTCCGAATTCCTCCCACTGTTGGCTGCTACTAGGAGTTGAATAAATGCTTGCTCCAATAAATGGATTTGATACTCCGAAATAATCATTGTGACTTGAGTCAGATGCAAATGAAATTATGTCAGAGTAATCTGTTTGCCTTTGGAAGTAACTAGGAATTGGAGGATTGAAGTTATGCCAAGTTCTTCCTATATCTTTTGATTCTACTATTTGGTACATGCTTGGGTTTGTATCACTTAAAGTGAATGTATATAGTGCTCCAGAGAACGTCGATACTAGTTTCTCGCGCATAGAATATATGGATTTAAATGATGTTGTTTTCTCCCAAGTTTCGTCTTCTTTTAAGACAAAAAAAGATGTATTTGTGCGCAAACATAGTTTCCCTTTGCAAAAGGCAATTGAGGGATAATAATATTCCAAACTTGGTGAATTAGTTGCAAATGCCTTGTAGATATTTGTTTTTGCGTTATAGTTTATAACACCAATTTGATTTTTGTCAACCAATGAAAAATAGCATTGATCGAGATTGTCAACCAAAAAATCTCCTGATCTCAACTCAATAGATGTAAGACTATCCCAGGAAAGCCCATTGTCATTGGAGCGGAATATTATAGTAGAAGGTAAATCAGGGCCACCTTTGAACGCGTATAAATTTCCTGAGGAGCTTTTACAAATTTTATTGAAATAATGCCCACTAGCTGTGTGAGCCCAAGTGAGCCCTTTATCTGTACTTCTATAAACCCCATCAGGTCCATAACTGGTAGCTATATTAGTAAAAAAGTATATGGAGCCATCGTTACCAACCGAAATCGAAGATATGGTGATTCCATTTATGGTAATATATTGATTGTTAGGGAGTTTAGATTGATGCCATTGTTTATCGGAAGTATAATAATAAAGTTGATTTGTTCCATTTGCCCGGTTGCTATTCAAAACATATATTGTTCCGTCACTACCAACTTCAATCTGTGTGGGCAGTCCATTATAAGGCCCAGGCAGTTGCCTCCATCCTTTCGTCTGGGAGAGTGCTACTGCCGAAATCAGAACCAAGAGGAGTATTACTGTATACCTCATAACCAAATCGTGAGTAATGTTGAAATTAAAACGCTTTCGAGGTACAAAAGTTACGAACCCCTTGTTGGGTAAATGAATGAGTGAGGATGCAGAAATTTTCCAGCAGCATTTCCTTCATGGTGTTGAGTTATTCAATGCCAAGGAGTTTTTCGATTGCCATGATGCGTTCGAGGAGCTTTGGATGGAAGAGCGGGGTGAGATGAAGCTGTTTCTTCAGGGGCTTATTCAGGCGGCTGTTGCTTGCCATCATCTTTCGAATGGGAATACGACCGGTGCGATCAGCCAGTACAATAAATCGCTTGACAAATTGAGAAAGTATGATGATCACTATGGTGGGATTGATCTCAAATCACTTCGTACTGGTCTTGAGCATTGTCTGGTAGGGGCGGAGACGATGCTGGCTAATGGGGCTACCTATGAGGTGGACCCAAAATATTTCCCGGCAATGAACCTAATTTCTCAGGAATAGTGTTATTTTCCACTCTCAAAAATTTTATAGTATAGGAGATCTTTTATGGCAATCATGATCACGACCGAGTGCATCAACTGCGGGGCTTGCGAACCGGAGTGTCCGAATACGGCTATCTATGAAGGTGGCGCGAACTGGAACCTCGCCGGGCAGAGCTATGGAGCAAACGATCCTACACCCAGCGGTGCTGTCGGTTTCTTTTCTGCAGATTATTTTTACATCGTTCCGGATAAGTGCACCGAGTGCGTCGGCTTCCATGACGAACCACAGTGCGCTGCTGTTTGCCCGGTCGATTGCTGCGTCGCCGATCCGAATTGGGTCGAGCCGAAAGAACAGCTCGAAGCGAAAGTCGCTTGGCTCGACGAAGTCGATCCGAACCGCAAGCGCTAATCGTACTATTTTCTCTCAAAAGCATAGTCTTCGCAAGGGGACTATGCTTTTTTGTTTTTCTAATGTGGTATATTTGTAGGTCTTAATGAGTTTGTGTACGCTTCGGCCAGTTGCCCCGCCGAAGATGATAATCACGGGATGAAACCGATCAATTATTTACTGGTTGCCTGTTGCCTGTTTGTGGCAAGTTCTTCGGTCGCTCAAAAAGTACCGGTCTGGAAAGTAGGTCTTGGTATCGGAGCATCGTTTGGAGTTAATGAATCACTCGATCGCCCTCTTGCACCATACTCACGGCTTTCAGTTTTGTGTCTCTATGGAGTATCGGATGTATTAAGTCCTGAGCTTGGTATCGCACTAATGCAGAACTCCGGGGAGAATCCTCCCTCAGGATATGCTGATTATAAAACAAGGATGATACCGATCGATCTGCGGCTAAGATTCCATCCGGATATTAGCAAAGATTGGCTGCCATATATCTATGGTGGAGTCGGCCTTATTAATTGGAAGGCTTCCAAAGAACCACCCAATAGAGCAGCAGACGCAAAGCCCTCAGGAACGACTGGTTGTATCGAGATTGGCGTGGGCGTTCATCGAATTCTTAGCAATAATTGGAGCATTGAATTCTCGGTTGGGACCAATCAGTCGTTCACGGATGACCTCAACACAGCCCATGATAATATGAATGACGGCTGGTGGCAATTCATGCTTGGGGTAAATTATAGAATTGCCGGTGGAATATCCGATGCCGATGGAGATGGACTTACTGACGAAGAAGAACGTAAACTTGGTACCGATCCACTTAACCCGGATTCCGATAACGATGGGCTGAGTGATTTTGAAGAAATTAGAATATACAAAACTGACCCATTAAAATTCGATACCGATGGTGATGGCCTTGCCGATGATACTGAAGTAAAGATCAATCATACGAATCCGCTAGTCCCTGATACTGATGGCGATGGGCTTAACGATTGGGAAGAGGTTACAAAATATCATACCGATCCGCTTAAGGTTGATAGCGATGGCGATGGTTTGAGCGACGGTGATGAAATCGGAATTTATCTGACCGACCCGGCAAAAGCAGATAGCGATGGTGATGGGGTGAACGATGGTGACGAAGTCAAAGTTTACAAGACAAACCCACTTTCAACAGATACCGACGGTGATAGCCTTACCGACGGAGAAGAGATTGATAAATATCATACCAACCCTTTGAACCCTGATACGGATAAAGGTGGTACATTCGATGGTGTTGAGGTACATCGCGGTACGAATCCGCTCGATCCGGCTGACGATATGCCACATTAATTTTTCTCAAATAAAAGGAGTAAGTCTATGGGAATGATCAAAGAATTCAAAGAGTTCGCCGCTAAAGGGAACGTCATCGATCTAGCAGTCGGTGTTATCATTGGTGCTGCTTTCGGAAAGATCGTATCGTCGTTAGTTGATGATGTCATTATGCCACCGATTGGTATGCTGCTTAGTGGCATCGACTTTTCCCGACTTTCCATTACTCTTGCCGAGGCGTCCGGCGATAAGCCTGCCGTCCTTATAAAATATGGGGTATTCATTAATGCAGTAATTACATTTGTTATTGTTGCATTTTGTGTATTTCTGCTTGTCAAGATTGTAAACGGTATGCAACGCAAAGAAGAAGCAAAGCCGCAAGCTCCTCCTCCGCCATCGACGCAAGAAGTGCTGCTTACTGAGATCAGAGACCTCCTTCGCTCAAAATAGTATTTTCATCATTGGTGATCAATGAGCCGGACTTACAGTAGGAAGGAATTTCTAAAACTAAGCGCCGCCATTGGTACCTCCTTGCTTTTTGCCGATTGCAGTAAAGCAAAGGATGAACAATCCATACCTTCTCCAAAGCCTAAGCCATCGACGGTTATTCCTACGGATCATAGTATTACCATTATTAAAAAGGGTGATGCTGATTACGATAGCTTGCGGCAGGGCTTTAATAAACGGATTTCAAAATTTCCGTTAGCCATCGCTCTTTGTAAGAGTACTGAAGATGTCGCCGATGCTATTCGATATGCTCGTGAGAATAAGCTGCCGGTTGCCGTCAAAAGCGGTGGACATTGTTTCGAGGGATTTTCCA
Source organism: Kapaibacterium sp. (SeqCode) (assembly GCA_035712525.1). Lineage (GTDB taxonomy): Bacteria > Bacteroidota > Ignavibacteria > Palsa-1295 > Palsa-1295 > JAFDZW01. The sequence goes on along the minus strand of DASTAO010000019.1, from coordinate 105 downwards.
GCAATGATGGTGGTCTTGTTATTAATCTTTCTAAAATGAGATCGGTCGAATGGCTCGATGCAACTACTGTTAAAGTTGGTCCGGCTTGTACATTGTCAGAATTAT
>DASTAO010000018.1:0-4846 GCA_035712525.1 Kapaibacterium sp. (SeqCode) | reverse complement strand
ATGTTCGTGGCGATGGTAACAGCGCCCTTTTGTCCGGCATTGGAAACGATCTCAGCTTCACGAGCATGCTGCTTCGCATTGAGAACATTATGCGGAACATTGAGACGCTTAAGCATTCTCGCGATTGTCTCCGATACTTCGACGCTCGTCGTACCGACAAGTGTCGGGCGGCCGATCGTCCGCATTTGCTGGATCTCTTCGATCACAGCATTATACTTCTCACGCTTAGTACGGTAAACATTGTCATTACGGTCATCACGAGCAACGGTTCGGTTGGTCGGGATGACAACGACGTCAAGCTTATAGATATCATAGAACTCACCGGCCTCAGTCTCGGCAGTACCGGTCATGCCGCCGAGCTTCTTGTATAGACGGAAATAATTCTGAAGCGTAACGGTAGCAAGTGTTTGCGTATCGCGCTCGACAGCGACACTTTCTTTTGCTTCGATCGCCTGGTGAAGGCCTTCGCTGTATCGACGGCCAGGAAGAATACGGCCCGTAAACTCATCGACGATCATTACCTTGCCATCCTGAACAACGTACTCGACGTCTTTCTCATAGAGGCAGTAAGCTCTGAGTAATTGCGAGATAGTATGCAACCGGTCTGAACGATCAGCATAGACGCGGGTCAGGTCATCTTTCTTCTGCTGTTTTTCAAGAGCACTCCACTCCTGAGTTTCCATCATGGAAAGCTCTGTAGCAATATCAGGTAGGATGAAGAGATCGCGGTCGGTACCACCACCGGCAAGAATATCGCGGCCTTTTTCTGAAAGGTCGATCTGATGATTCTTCTCTTCGACAACAAAGTATAACTCATCGTCGATCAAATGCATGTTACGGCTATTATCGCGCATGTACTCAAGCTCAGTCTGCTGCATGAGCTTAAGCATTTCACCGTCAGAAAGCAGCTTCATTAAGCGCTTGTTCTTTGGCATGCCATGATGCGATCGCACTAACTGAACACCAGCCTCTTTACGCTTTTCAGCATCGCTCGATTGTAGATTGGTTTCGGCCTCAGCGACCATTTTTGCAACAAGATTCTTCTGCGCATTGACAAGCTTTTCAACCATCGGCTTCATCTCATCGAACTTATGATCCGTCGATTCAACCGGACCAGAAATGATGAGTGGCGTACGTGCTTCGTCGATCAAAACCGAATCAACTTCATCTACGATGGCAAAGTTATGCGGACGCTGTACCATGTCTTCGACCTGCGTGACCATATTATCGCGCAAATAGTCGAAGCCAAATTCATTGTTCGTGCCGTAGGTAATGTCACAAGCATATTGGGGCTTACGCTCCCACGGCTGCATGGGCTGAAGGATCTTTCCGACCGAAAGGCCAAGGAATTCGAAGATCTTCCCCATCCATTCAGAGTCACGCTGAGCAAGGTAATCGTTAACAGTTACGAGGTGGACGCCTTTACCTGGCAAGGCATTAAGATACATCGGTAAGGTAGCAACAAGCGTCTTGCCTTCACCGGTAGCCATCTCAGAAATCTTTCCCTGATGAAGCACCATGCCGCCGATAAGTTGCACATCGTACGGCACCATCTCCCAAATAATTTCCTGACCGGCAGCAAGCCATTTTTTACCGACGTGGCGGCGGCAGGTTTCCTTGATGACAGCAAATGCTTCGGGTAAGATCTCATCGAGAATATTTGCCGTCTCGGCATCAATCTCTTTTTCAAGTTCGGCAATGCGATCGAACGCATTCTGGCGTTCGTCGTGCGGAAGATCCTGCTTCAGATCTTCCTGAAGGCCGAGCATTTCTTCTTCCATTGCACCGACTGCTGCATGGATGCGCTCACGGAACTCGTCGGTCTTTGCGCGGAGCTCGTCGTCACTTAATGACTGGAGTTTCGCAAACTCTTCGTTGATTTCATCAACGATCGGAAGGAGTTCTTTAACGTCTTTTTCCGCTTTCGACCCAAAAACTTTTTGTAATAATTTTAACATTGCTATTTTTATTCGTCAATGCGAGTTGATCGAGGCGATTTTTAAATTTAGATCGCTCCGAAGGCAGCAGCCGTTTTCTCGCTATGATACCTTGTAAAAATGGATAAAAAGGCGTTTTTAACTAATAAAACGCACTTCGCGCCCATAGACCTCCTGAAACAAGGTTTTCTTGCGCTCGGCTCCCCATATTTCGAGGCTGGCATCGCGTTTAACTCCGCGCTGTAATTTGAGCCGTATGGTAACTTTACCCGGACTCAAACGACAGTCTACGTCGCGGACAAGACCGATGTTTCCCCGGTCAAGCCCTTCGGCAATCCGCAGGATCGCAGCAAGCTTCCGAACCAGGTCCCGATGTTCGTCACTTTGAAGCAGGATGAACCCTTCATGTTTCAGTTTCGGATGCGATTTACGGTGATAACGGGCAATGTTTGCAATGATCTCGATCTCCTCCTGAGTGAATCCCAAGAGATCGGCATGGCTGATGATGTAGTAGGTATGGAGGTGATGTTCGGTATGTGAGATGTGATACCCAATGTCATGTAATAAAGCAGCATAAAATAAAAACTCTCGTTCCACCTTACCAAGTTTATGGAGCGACTTTGTCTGGTCGAATATAGAAAGCGAAAGCTTGGCTATATGTTCGGCATGTTTTTCGTCGTAATTACAATGCTCACCAAGATGGCGAACACTTTGCTCACGCACATTGACGATCTTCCGGTGTGCCCCATCGCTCGTTCTGTGATGGCGAAGGTGGTCATAAATTATCCCCTCACGCAGTGCATACGCACTAACCGTTAATTTCTTTACTCCAAGCACCCTCATCGATTCTTCGAGGATAAGTGCACCCCCGAGAATAATATCAGCTCGCTTTTCATCGAGGCCCGGAATCCGTTTGCGGTCAGCCGTTGTGGGAGCAGCAATGATCCTGCGAACGATCTCCTTAACTTCCGCAAACTCCATCGTAAAATTATTGAGCCGGAGATTAGCTGAATTCAATAGAGGATTTCGAAGATAAGCAATCATCGCAGCAACAGACTGAACAGTGCCGCTCGATCCGGCAGCAATGTCAAAGCCTCGACGTCCTACCTCTTGAAAGGTCTGCACTAATTCGCCAACGATGAATTTTCTGGCTGCTTCGATATTTCGTACACTAGGGCGGTCACTTAATGAAAAGTGCTTAGTTAATCTGATGGCACCAAGTTTATGGCTTGCAATGTATTTCGGATTGCCTTTCTCCCCGAGAACGTATTCCGTTGAGCCGCCACCAATATCAAATACTAATGACTTCTTGGAATATAGTGGCAAAGCTTGCAAGACGCCTAGATAGACAAGTCGCCCTTCTTCATATCCTGAGATAACATCGATCCGAAAGCCAAGCTCTACCCTGGCACGACGGATGAATTCATCTTGATTTTCAGCTTCCCTAATGGCGCTCGTGGCGATCGCCCTCGTTTCTTTTACACTGCGAGAATCGATGATCGCTTTGAATCTGCGCAGCGCATCGATACCCCGTTCGATCGCCTCCGGAGTGAGGTACTTCATATCGGCACCGCTCTGGCCTAAGCGGACCATTTCTTTTTCGCTCGAGACAATATGAAACGAACCGTTCGGCTTCGTTTCGGCAATGACAAGATGGAAGGAGTTCGTACCGAGATCGATCGCAGCTATTCGCATCCTTAGAAGGTTTTCTTTAGATCAATTACCGGCTTTCGCCCATGCTCGGCCATAGCATTGAATGATGGGATCAAGGTTTGATCCAATCGCTTCAAGATGGTAAACTGCCGATCGGCATAATGCGTCAGGTCAGAAAATACCTCATAGTCCTGATCGGTCGGCCGGGCATCGGCACTTTTGACCACATCATATAGATATGCCAGTTTATCATTCAACCTAATCGGAAACCTCAGTACATCCTCAAAAGCCTTTATTCTGCTTTGAATAAATATATCTTCGATGGAAGTAAGAGTATCGATAAGTGGTTTTGCAGCATCCTTCAATGGTTTTACTTCATTGGTATCAATATACGATGCAATGTATCCGTCAACCGAAGCTTTGATCTTACGAATGCGCTTTATTGCTCTATGAATTGCCGAGATAGTATCCCGAAGCTGAAGAGCAAGTTTATTCTGAGCAACAAGATCTTCCTGGGTCACTTTTATTTTTGGATTCTCGTATACTTCAAATCGCTTTTCGCCAAGAAGTGTATCGCCTTGCAGTAATTGCACGAAATAAAACCCAGGAATTACTTTCGGCCCGGCTAATGAACCAGCCATCACTGTTTCTTCATCGACTTCAGCCGCATCAAAATGGCGTAGATCCCAAACAAAGACATTCATCCCGGAATCAGCTCGAAGAACCCCAGGACGCCTCAACTGCGGATCTTCATAAAATTCTTTCTTGATCTTAATCGGCTCCCGCTTTTTATTCTTGGTGCTGGAATATGTTGTGATTGTATCACGCGAATCGGAAAGAAATACCATCCGAATTTCGCTTGTTGGTTTTTTCTTAAAGTAATACCGCACGATGGCGCCATTGGCGGCATTTTGTCCGCTCGTAATCGCAGTATCGGCAGTGCCACCATCCATTCTTGCGGTGCGTCTTGGGGCAAATAGCCAGGCATTAGCTGTCGAAACGGAATCGCTTAACTGATAGAGCGGAGTGATATCATCAAGAATCCAAAACGAGCGTCCATGAGTCGCAATGACAAGGTCATTATCACGAGCCTGAACCTGAATATCATGCACCGGTGTGATCGGTAAATTCAACTGAAGGGATTGCCAGGAATCACCATCAGTAAACGATACATAGACTCCGCGCTCCGTCCCGGCATAAAGCAATCCTTTGCGATGCGGATCTTCGCGGACACATCTTGTAAAGGACTCCTCATT
>DASTAO010000017.1:0-2466 GCA_035712525.1 Kapaibacterium sp. (SeqCode) | reverse complement strand
AGAGATCGTCAAGGTAGCCGGCGATTTACCTGCTGCACTTGGGCTATACTTTACACAGAAGGTAGCAGTCTGGCCAGGATTTACAGTTGCACTTGAGCCTGGGGTAACTGAATAGACATTTGCAGTATCACCAGTAATGGTGGCAGTATAAGTTGCTGCAATATCACCGCAATTGGTAACCGTGGTGCAGAGTGTTGAATCGTTGCCTTTGACGGTTAGTGTCTGCTCAAAGAGAGCGGTCGGCAGAGCATTGGCGCAGGCAAGTAAGCCTTTGACATTAAGTGTAGCAATATTCTGTATTGCTTTTTCGCTGGCAGAACCATCGATCGTTAATGTTGCCGTCTGGAAGCCACGGCTCTTTGGAGTAGCACAGATCCGAACGACTACGGTACTATTTGCCTTAAGGATAAATGGTACAGTTACTCCAGATATGGTATAAGTAGAGGCACCGGCACCAGCGACAGTAAGTTTATTGATCAACACATCGGCATCGCCATTATTGGTAAGCGAATCATTGATACAGATCTCAGTACCAATAAGCGTTGAATCAATCCAGCCGCCGCCTTCGGCACCGCCAATGGCTTGTGAAAGAACACCTGTCGGTACTCCGGTACCACGGATATCGATCAGGAACTGGCTTGCTGTATCACGAGATGGTTGCTCGAAAGTCTTCGGAATGTTTGTCGTTATGCGAAGACGGGCAATACGCGAACCTTTTGCTTTTGGCTTGAAGCAGACGGTAACTTCCTTAAACTTATCCGGCGCAATGATCGAGTCCGCTCCGACAAGTCCGCTGTAGGTAAAGTCGCCATCATTGCTGACTAACAGGTTGGATTTTATCAGCAGAGTATCGGTCCCAGGATTGTAGATCCTGATCTTTTTACAGGTATCGATACCGATCGATGTTGAATCGAACAGGAGGGGATTTGGGGTAAGAACAATGTGCGGCAGAACGCCCGTCCCCCAAAGTGTAATGGGAAGGACCGGATTATTAATGGAATTATTAATAATGTTGAGTGTCGCAATATGCCGCCCTTCCTTTGTTGCGCGATACCCTACAAAGATAGAATCGAGGCTCCCTCCGGGAATACCGGCAGGGTTAGTAAGCCCTCTGGAAATATAAAACTCGCTGGCGTCCGCACCAACTATCTGAAGAGCATTAATGATGAGCGTTGGGTTACTGGTTGAAAATATCTTAATTCGTGAAACGAGCGAATCGCCGAGTTTTACAAATTTATTTTTAAACAGTACATTCGTGTCCACCGAGATAAGGGGAGCCAAACCAATTCCCGTTAATGAGAATGTCTGTGTTCCACTATCAAGGCCGGTTGAGATCACTGTCAAGACTGCAGTGCGGACACCATCGATAATCGGGGCAAATTTAACTGTGACAGTTCTCGAACCACCGACATCAATTGAATCGGATGAGGCTGGTGAGGAAACGATCGTAAAATCAGGATTACCGGTAAGAGATACAGAGTTAATGCTCAGTCTACCTTCGGTTCCGACATGCGAGAGTGTTACATTTGTTGTTGCCGATTCTCCGGTGCCCAATGACCCGAAATTATAGTTTTTCGGTTGGGGAGTAATCCCAAGTTGAACGTTCGGTACTGACTTAAAAGTAAGCAATGTGCCGGAGTTAATCGGAGTTGAATTCAGATTTACCGAATTGTTAGCCGAAGAAGAACTGATTGTGAAGCTTCCCTTTGAACCAGGGGATACGCTGACAAAATTGTTCTTACCGTTTGCTAAACCGATTGATGCTGAGGTTGGTGGGTTATAGGTATATCCGCAGCCTTCACCCATAGTGCCATAATAGAATTCGATCGTGCCGTTTTCATAAATACGAATCTGGGTATTTATCCACAGCTCGTTATATCCGCTTTGGTACCCACCGTCAATATGTGACCATTGTATTACGGCATACCGATTTGGGCTAGAGCCAAAAAACTGATAACTGATACTTGCCGTCTGGCAGTATTGGCAACCGGAGATGAACAGATCATCCCACCACGAAGCAATGGTCGGCGCCGGAGTATTTGATAAATTGTTTGTAGGGGGAGAGGTATTTGTATTAGGTCCAAGCGTGATCATACCAGAGCTATAGACCTGCATTACATTGTAGTTAGTGCCATCAAATTTAAAATTAAATGGCATCCCGATGCCACCTGACCAGACATAATCTCCGTAGTACCATCTGGAGCCGCCAAAGCCTTGCCAGATAACATTCGCACCTCCCATTGAAATAGCACTTCCAGTGCCGACAGTCATCTTATAACCGGAGACTCCTGCCTTGGAAAACTTCGGGAATGCAGTTAATAATAATAGGCACGCAGTAAGAGCAACGAATGCAGCAGTAAAAACGCTGTACTTCGCTGGGAAAACAGTAGCAGTTTTCATCGACTTAGGTTGTTTAATTAACAAGCGGAAATCAGGGAAAAAACGAACAGCTTGTATCTGTCCATT
>DASTAO010000016.1:0-25157 GCA_035712525.1 Kapaibacterium sp. (SeqCode) | reverse complement strand
ACTCAACTTGCGGAAACTGCGGCACCCGTGCTGATGTAGTTTGCGATGGCCTCGGGGTCTCGACGCTCACCCCAGGTTGTTCGATCACCTTCACGACTTCAACTTCAGGTTCTGGCCGCTTGAGCTCTTTAACTTCGATCGTCTTCGAATTGCCAAGCCGAAAGGCAGGTTCGATATCTGTTTCGACCAGTGGAAAATGAGGGACGCTATTATCCCATCGCCGTTTTTGAGCATCAAGCTCCTGCCGATCGACTCGGTTCTCGTATTCGATGTATCGAGGATCGCGTTCGAGCGGCTTGCCGCAAATATTTTCTACGCGGTTTGTAAGCGCTGTTAATTTGCCAAAGCCACCGATCTGGCATTTGCCAAGTTCGACCGAACGATTGCGGGCTTCGGCATAGACGATCACACTGGCTCCGTAATGAGTGATCCATTCATTGATCCGAAACAGCAGCCGTTCGCGCAAGCGGCAATCGCGCGAAGCAAATTCCCATGAATTGATGATGATTACTTTAGCCGGAAAATGACCGACAAGATTACGGCTCATCATTCCCTGGTCGTTGGCAAGTTCTCCGACCGTGGAATTCTCGATCGACATCAGATCCTGAGTATTAACCGTAAAGTACCGATGAACGGCTGCCGCACAAGTCTCATCCATTCCTTCATCGGTCTGAAAGGTATTAAGGTATAATACCTGGCCAAATTCCCGGGTTTGGGCGATCGCTTCGGCTTGGATCATCGAGGCAATAACATTCTTTCCGATCGAATCGCCAAAGACAAGAGTTAGCCCATATCGCTTAAAATTCAAGTGTTTACGTTGATGTTCTGTGCTCATAAAATATAAAAATGATGATTAATTACAATATACAAACGAATATTTTGATATTAATGTTCCATAATAATAAATTTTATTTAATAAACAAGGAACTCATTAACAATTCTCACCAAGTAACGACAAATAATTCAACACGTTATAACTACTAAATTCAGAAAGTACAATAATGTTAAATACTACAACAGAGCAAGGCGGGAGCATTTTAAAAAGTGAAGATTTTCGGTTCGACTCAGAATCGAACTGTATTGCAAACGAGGTAGTTAAAATCCTTTCTTTTGATGACTCTAATATGGAGGCAATAGACACTACCTATTTATACCAACTCGGTCTTAAACTTCAGTTGCTTTCCTACTTGAAGGAAGGGGATATATTTGAAGACGTATATCAGAATATACACGAACCCGCTGAAATGCTATTTGTGTTCGTTCAATCGCCAAAATTTCAATTATCGTTATGCCTTCCGGCTGCTCAAGAATTATTAAAATCGCTATCGCCATTTATAGAAGTACGGACAATAACAGGGTTCGGCGTTCCACTTGGGGGCACTGAACCGGAAGAATATCAGTACGATGATCTAATAACTGGAAATCTTAAATCAAAACTTACCAAGACACGGGTCGTAAAAATTCGCACAAGCTATAGAAATTTTGAAGCCGTTCTTTTTGCAGAACTTCGCAAAAAACACATTTACATTATACCGCCAGTAAGGGCATATTCAATAGATGTATTGTTAGATAATGCAAAAAGCGCATTCAGCCCAAAGTTATTAGAATTCATACCAGATAATTGCATAGAAAATTTTCAGAGTGCCGGACGCGCTCTATCGTTAAATCTCCCACTTGGCATGTCTTTTCATTTATTTCTCGCGCTCGAAATAATGTTAAAAGAATACGGACAAAGTTTAGGAATAATCAATTCTGAATTAAAAGAGAGTGATAGAAATTGGGGAAATTATCTTAATCACGAAAAATTTTCAAAAGCAAGGGATGGAGTAGTTTCTTTCTTGAAGCAGATTAAGGACTCTTACCGAAATCCTCTTATTCACGCTGACGCTAAACTCGATTCAGATGAAGCCCCGGCGTTATTTTCTTTGACTCAGGGCACCGTTGAGTTAATTGCAAAACTGGTAAAGGAATCTAAGAAATCTTAACGATCTGTTGACCCAAAGCCTTTTCAATAACCTCAATCGTTTCGAGCATAAGATTCTTTCCACCGGAGTTAGAGAAAAAGAAAAAAGACATAAAAATGGCGCTTAAGACATATTTTTAAGCCAATCATCAAAATGATGGAATAATGCACTCTTTTTCTGGAACAATTAATCTTAATAAATCGTAATAAAGGCATACGCCTGGGAGAGCCGTTAAACGCCTCGTGGGGAAACTGAGGTTTCCCCTCCAGTCGTTTTTTTATTTTATACCCTTAAAGATGTATTCCTTATATGTTGATGAGTCAGGGACGCCGGAATTAGGCAGGCACGGAACAGACCATTTTGTATTAGCGGGGTTATCTATTCCAATGGAAAAGTGGAAGCAGTGCGAGAAAGATATAGCCGCAATAAAGAAGAAATACGATTTCCCAAATGATGAAATTCACATAGCTTGGATGTTGAAAAAATATCCAGAGCAGAACAGAATTAATAATTTTAATTCCTTAGATTATAAAACACGTAGGTATGAGGTTGAACGATTGAGGACAGCCCAGATCCACGCTTTTACTGGGACGCATAAGGCTCTTGGAAACTTAAAGAATGACTTCGCAAAATCAAATCCATATATTCACCTTACATTCGACCAAAGAAAAGATGTCGCAATAGAAATTGCCACAACAATATCTGAGTGGTCTTTTGCGAGGTTATTTGCAGAATGTATTGATAAAAATTTTTGGAATCCAAGTCTCGCAACACAAAGCGTGAGTGAACAGGCTTTTGAACAGGTTATTTCACGCTTTCAAACTTATCTTAGCAGAACCAATTCCGCTCAGAAACAAGCATATATTAAATCTGGACGTAGATTTTTACCAATAGCACCTCGCCGTATTGTTGGGTTTATTATTCACGATCAGAACCAAACAATAGCCAAGAAGCATACTGAACTAATGAAGTCTTTTCACGACAGAGGAACGTTATGGACAAATATCTCTAATATAGTTGAGACGCCGTTTTTTGTTGATTCTACATTAACCAGCATGATACAAACTGCTGATGTTTGTAGCTATGCTCTGCGCCGCTATCTTGAAAAAGGCGAGGAAGAGTTGTTTGATTTAATCTTTTTACGTGCCGACAGAAGAAGACGTTTTACAGTAGGGGTTCGTCATTATTCTCGTAGTTCTTGTAGTTGTGCTATTTGCCAGTCACATTCTTGGTGATTTCATCCCACCCTACTGGCGCGGAACCCTGGGCGAACAATACCAATTTTAAAATCAGCCCTGAAAGGGCGGTGTAACCCAATGGCAACGATTGAATGTAATACGAAATTTTACGGCAGAGCAAGGCAGACTAACATCGCCCCTTCAGGGCTTTGGTTGTTTCTCTGATCTGGCACCCAGGGTTCCACTCTGCTACACCCTGGGCTATAAGTACATTGTCCACAGCTCCATAGGAGCGAAATATTCCAAAAATCCATTTCCTTCCGATACATCCAAGTTCTGACATTTTCTGAACCTTTTGCGGTGCTTTGGTTTTCACCCATTGCTGTTTTGTAATTTTCCTTACATAGTATCTATTAATTTATTATGATCCGTAACCTTCTTCCCCTTCTACTTGTAGTGGTTGTTGCCTTCCTGTGTTCTTCGCTACAAGCGCAGATACCCCGCACGCTTAGCTATCAGGGAGTTATCCTTGGCACAGCCGGAACGCCGATCAGCGACGGTGCTCATATCATCAAGATCACCATTTACGATGCCCCAACCGGTGGTGCTTCGTTATATTCCGAAACGATTCTATCGACGACATCAAGCGGATTATTTAATGTCATTCTCGGAGGTGCAACACCACTTCCGGCATCACTCGATTTTAGCAAAGGATACTGGATCGGTGTAAGTGTTGATGCAGCTGCGGAAATGGCACCGCGCTCTTCACTCACGGCAGTCCCCTACTCACTCTCTGCAGAACATGCCGAGACGGCAGAGGTAGCGAACGGATTATCCTCATCGGCAAAAGGAATTGTCTCTTCAGTAAATGAATCGACCGGCCCGATCCGCATTCAGGGTACCGGAGCAGCTGCTGTTACAACTTCGAATGGTACCGTAACCGTCAATGTCCCTCAAGCCGGTACGATCAGCAGCATTCAAAATGCCGATAGCACGATCGTTGTAACTAATGGCAGTGGACCGATCGCAAAGCTTAGCGTTGGCAAACGCAGCATCTCGAGCGAACGCCTCGGATTTAATTCAGTTGCAAATTATCACATCCAGGATAAATCAGTCACCGCCGCAAAGATCGACGCTGCTTCTGCTCCGGTGAATTACACCATTATTTCCGATGGCAGTGGTAATGTCTATTGGGGATTACCGACATTGCAGGTTCCATTCTCAGGTATCGTCGCAACAACCTATCCGGTGATCGCAGTCGCTAATAACAATAACACCGGTATCGGCCTTCGTGGCATGATCGGTGGTGGTTCAGGACAAGGTATCACCGGCGCAGGCGTCTGGGGTGATGCCGGTGCAAATCTTAACGGTGTTGTCGGTACCAGCAGCGGCGGAGTTGGCGTACTTGGTTGGGGTATTAATGGAACAACCGGTGTAGCTGGTGTTTCTGCTTCGGGCGATGCTATCAATGGTAGTAGCACAACAGGCCGTGCAGGATTTTTCCAGATCACCAATACCAATAGCACCGCTAATGCGATCGAGGCATCGAGTGTCAGCAGCGGAAGCGCTGTCTATGGTAAGGCATTGAATGCCGGGGCGGTTGGTAGTACCGGAGTTACTGGTGAGAATGCTTCACCCTCCGGCGTGGGCGTAAAAGCAAGTTACATTGGTACCGGTGTCGGTACTCCTCTTAACCTTAACAATGGCGCTATCAAAGTTAGCGGTACGAACAAAGCCTGTTTTGTTCATACGGTAACAGCCGCTAACCGGCTCACGACAACCTCCACCGAGATCGATAACGCACTCTGCAACGGCGATCCGAATTGTTTTCTGTTCGTAACGAGCCTCGTGATCGATAACCTTGCCAATCTGACTAATCTGAAAAGCCAGATCTCTGTGTATTACGATGCTGCCCGCGGCAAATGGCAGATCCTTAGCAGTAATAACCAGGTATTTCCGTTACCGGCTTATTTCAATGTTTGGGTGATCAAGCAATAAGGTTACAAAAACTTTACGACCGTAGGAGTGTTATCAGAATATGAAAACACTCCTATTTTTTTGCGTGGTTATTGCTGCTGCTACCATTGCTTCTTGCTCCGACTCCTCATCGCCGACTAAACCTGAACCGACACTCATCGGCAAATGGAAATGGGTGCAAACCATGGGTGGAATTGGTGGTTGGACCTATACACCTGCGACCGAAGGATATACTGCAACGCTGCTGATCCAATCGAATACTCACTGCGCCATTTATAAGAACGACACCATTGTACAAGCCGGAAATTGCACCTTCACAACAACCGATAGCATTACCTACTTCTTTGATCTCACCACAGGCTTCACCGATTCCCTTCTTCATCAAAAACTCGATCATGTTGTCCTTACTTCCGATACTGCTTCATTTAAAATAGCAATGAAAATGACGGGTGATAGCCTCAGCGTTTGGGACTATAATGTTGCCGATGGGTTTGGCTCGCTCTTCATCCGGCAATAAGCCTGAAAAAACCGTAGTGTAAGGGTTGCTTTAGCAGGTTTTCCTTCGTATATTTCAGCTCATCAATTCATTTCAAAAAGGAGCTGTGTATGTTCGATACTGGAAATACCGGGTTTATGTTATTGGCAACAAGCCTTGTCATGCTCATGACTCCGGGCCTGGCCTTTTTTTATGGCGGTCTTGTCGGTCGCAAGAACGTCCTCACCATAATGATGCAGAGCTTTGTCTCGATGGGCTTTACAACGGTGTTGTGGTTCGTCTGTGGCTACTCATTGTGCTTTAGTGGGACATTGGCTGCTCATACCGATCTTGGCGGCATCTTTGGTAATTTCGATCTCGCCTTTCTTCATGGAATTACCTCAACCACTCCATCGACGATAACCCCGAATATCCCGATGTTCGTATTCATCGCTTACCAAATGATGTTTGCGATCATCACTCCTGCGCTCATCACCGGAGCATTTACCAATCGTGTCAGATTCCCAGCGTATATGTTGTTTCTCGGCGCATGGCTATTGCTGGTTTATTTTCCGTTCGTGCACATGGTTTGGGGCGGTGGCTTGCTTGCATCGTGGGGCGTACAGGATTTTGCTGGTGGCATCGTTGTTCATGCGATCGCCGGATTTGCTGCACTTGCTTCAGTATTTTATGTAGGTAAACGAAAAGTTCAAGACTCGCAGGCACATAGTATTCCGCTTGTTGCCTTAGGTACTGGATTACTTTGGTTCGGCTGGTATGGCTTTAATGCCGGTAGCGAATTCAAAGTTGATAGTGTTACGACGCTGGCATTTCTCAATACAGATATTGCTGCATCCTTCGCTGCAATGACGTGGCTAATCATCGAATGGCGCGCAACCCGCAAACCAAAATTCTTAGGCTTGCTCACGGGCGCTGTTGCCGGTTTAGCAACGATCACTCCTGCAGCAGGCTACGTAACTACTTCGAGCGCAGTACTGATCGGCATTGCCGCCGGTGGCATTTGTTATCTTGCCGTGCAATTAAAGAATAGACGCGGCTGGGATGATGCATTGGATGTATGGGGTGTTCATGGAGTTGGCGGCTGTATCGGGGTAGTCCTTCTCGGTGTCTTTGCCGATTCGTCGGTAAATGCAAGTGGTGCGAATGGCTTATTGCTTGGCAATGCAAATTTTTTCCTGATCCAACTTGGTGTTACCATCGGTTCGGCAGCTTACGCATTTCTCTTTACCTTTGGAATGCTCAAGGTTATTAATATGATCACGCCAGTCAAGGTCGAGCAGGATGAGCAGGCACAAGGCCTCGATAAAGTGCTTCATGGCGAAGAAGCGTATGTGCATGCCTAGATAATTGTCATTCTGAGCGAAGGGCTTGTCATTCCGAACAGAGCGAAGCGATGTGAGGAATCTGTAACTACTTCAATCTATCATCAGAAGTCTGGTTATAGATTGAAGTAGTTACAGATTCCTCCCTTCGGTCGGAATGACAACTAAGAATTCTCCGCTTCACTTTGACTTTCCATCATTACTACTTCCATTACTACTTCCAAGGTCTCGAAACCCTTTTGTTTACGCTTTCGTACTGTGAGCTATGCTCACGCAATTTCTTAACAGTGCCGATATGGCGATCAAAGCGCTCGTCTCGAATAAGATGCGCTCGCTGCTGACGATGCTGGGGCTTATCATCGGCGTCGGGTCGGTCGTTACCTTAACCGCGATCGGTCAGGGAGCTTCGCAAGCCGTCGCCAGCAGGATCAATGCCATGGGGACCAATTTATTACAGATCGATCCGGCCCCTACGAATTTTGGAGGTGTTTCAGGTGGAGGCAGTAGTGTTCATCTTACTGAAAAAGACCTACCGGCATTGAAGCGCTCTCCCTATCTTACTGCCGTCGAGCCCTCTGTCGATACCAGGATTCAAGCGATCGGTGGTAATTCCAATTGGCCTACCCGGTTGCTTGGCACGACTCCGGTCTGCATGAGTATCCGAAACTACATCTTAGCAACCGGCGTCCCGTTTACCGATGCCGATACTCGATCGGGAAAAAAAGTTTGCCTGCTTGGTAAAACGGTCGCTAGAAATTTATTCGGCAATGACACTGATCCTATCGGTAAAGAAGTTCGCTTGGGCAGTGTGCCATTGACAGTCATCGGAGTGCTTATCGAGAAAGGGCCAAGCGCCAATGGTCAGGATCAGGATGATATCATCATCGCTCCGCTGGCAACAGTACAAAAGCGGATCAAGGGTACGACGTATCTCGATGATATTTTTGTTACAACAGCATCAGCAACTACCACTGAAGCTGCTATCACCGATATTACTTCTATTCTTCGATTAACTCATAAGATCGCTTCATCGAATACTAACGACTTCAGAATTCGCTCGCAAGTTGAGATCGCCCAAGCCACTGAAAAAAGTACCGATACTCTCACTAACTTACTTCGTAGCGCAGCGATCATCGCCTTGCTTGTTGGTGGCATTGGGATCATGAACATCATGCTTGTCAGTGTAACCGAACGCACACGGGAGATCGGCATTCGAAAGTCGATCGGTGCAAAGTCGTTTAACATTCTATCTCAGTTTCTGACCGAGGCCTTGGCGCTAAGCCTTGTCGGTGGTATCGTTGGTGTCATTTCCGGCTACATTGCCAGTTCAGTGATCTCAGCGCAGAACGGTTGGGTTCTTATTATTTCTCCGGCCGCCGTGGCACTTTCATTCGGCGCAGCGAGTGCTGTTGGTTTATTCTTTGGGTTTTATCCGGCGCGCAAGGCGGCTCGGCTGGATCCGATCGTTGCCCTACGACATGAATGAAAAACCCATCTTGCCGATTTCCTTCCCATATTATCGTATTTTTGTAACCTTCTGACTATGTGAAGATTCCCCAAGCTAACTTGCCGTAGTCAAAAGAGCTTCCTCTTTGGGTTGCACGTTTTCATTTAACTTACATAATCACCCGTTATAATGAATATAACCGTCACAAAAGCCGATTGGAAATCTTTTAAGTGCGATGCGCTCGCTTGTTTTCAGCCTGAAGATAAGAAGTGGCTCGCTTCGGCAATGAAATATTATGACAAAGGTTCTCACCTCGAACACATGGCTCAGGCTATGCTCGATAGCGGTGATATGGCTGGTAAGAAAGATGAGCTACTTGTATTATATCCATTAGCAGGTGAAGTTAGCCCGACACGGTTATTACTCGTTGGTATGGGTAAGCCCGAATCAATTACGCTCGAGACAGTTCGCCGAGTTGCCGCCAGAGCTGCGAAGAAGACGGTATCGCTCAAAGGCAAATCAATGGCCTTATATCTTCCGAGTGTTAAAGGTGCTAAAGGTGCTGAAGTCGCAACCGCTGCAGTTGAAGGCATTGTCCTTGGCTTATATAAATGGGACAAGTATAAGAAGAAAGATGATAACGGTAATGGTACGCTTAGCTCAGTAACGATCCTTGCCGATGAAGGTGAGATCGCTGGCTCGAAGCTTCCGGATATCCGCAAAGCCATCGACCGTGCTCAGATCATTTGCGCTGCGACGATCCATGCTCGCAACATGGAGAATGAACCCTCAAACAACAAGTATCCTGAGATTCTCGCTAATTGGGCAAAACAAGCAGGCAGTGGGAACGGCATTAAAGTTACCGTGCTTGCCGATAACGATCTTAAGAAAAACAAAATGGTCGGCATCATCGCTGTCGGCCAGGGCTCTGCAAAGAGTGGCCGCTTCATTATCATGGAGTATAAGGGCGCAAAGAAGAAAGATGCTCAGCCGATCGTTCTTGTCGGTAAAGGCATCACCTTCGATACCGGCGGTATCTCGCTCAAGCCGGGTGCCGGTATGGGTGATATGATCAGCGATATGTCCGGCGCTGCAACCGTCATTGCAACGCTCAAAGCAGTTGCCGACTTAAAGCTTCCGATCAATGTCATCGGCCTTTGTGCCAGCGCTGAGAATATGCCATCGGGCACAGCATCGCGTCCTGGTGATATCATCACCTATCCGAACGGTGTCTCTGCTGAGATCGATAATACCGATGCCGAAGGACGCCTTGTACTTGCCGATGCTCTTATCTGGGCAAAGCAATATAATCCGAAGCACGTTATCGACCTTGCAACCCTCACCGGTGCTTGCGTCGTAGCCCTCGGCCATATCACGACCGGCATGATGGGTACCGACGAGAAGATGAAAGCAAAGCTCAAAAGACACGGCGATAAAGTCTACGAACGTGTTTGCGAACTTCCGATCTACGACGAATACGATGAGCTCATCAAGAGCGATTGCGCCGATGTAAAGAATACCGGCGGCCGTTGGGGTGGTGCGATCACTGCCGCCATGTTCTTAAAGAAATTCGTTGATTACCCGTGGGTACATCTCGACATCGCCGGTACAGCCCGCGGTGAAGCCAACCTCGATTACATCAACAAAGGTGGTACGGGCGTCTGCGTAAGATTGCTGACCGAGATGCTTACCGAGGAAGCTGGAAAGTAATTAATACTTACTGATTATAAAAAAGGCGGCTATTAGCCGCCTTTTTTATTTGATAAGATTCAATCCAATCCTTAACAATTATTTCCCGCTCGTCTGGCTACTTGGTGTGATCGTGCAGGCTGAGACTGTCCCGGTTACTGTCGTCACCGATGAAATTACTACATCTTCGAGTAGTACCGTAAAGCATTCGCTTCCACTGACCTGAAGCTCCGAACCTGAGCGGTTGTTCGAAATATTGCTCCGGGTTACCGGTGTTGACTTACCCTGAGCATTGCTTGTGCCAGAAACCAATCCCATAGGCTTGGGAGTGGGTGGAGTAGATGAGGATCTTCCCCGCACATAATCACTCATCGTAGAAGCCAGAGTCGGCGACGCAGTTTCTCCCCAGGAAAAACTTGTGATCTCGATCTTAGCCGATTGAGTATTCTGCGGCGTCGTTCCATCCGGAAGTACCCAAATGAGTTTGTATGTTCCCGGCTCGACATCAGTAAAGATAAAGATACCACTTGCATCCGTCGTAGCCGAATAGGTCTTTCCGTTGGTACCCTTAAGCGTAAGATGCTGGCCGCTTGCGGCAAGCGTTTGTGAAGAGAGAAGCGTAATCGCAGCGACGAAAAGACTCGTCAATATGGCACGAAGAGCATGGCTATGGTTCATAGGTCAAAACGGCTAAGTGAAGAACTAGTACAACCGCTAAACGAAACAGCAAAGTGCCTGGCGGAAATTAAAAAAGGCGGTCAATGAAATGACCGCCTTTCTTATTCCAAAGCTTTTTGTATTATCGTACGCTCGTTTGCGCCGTCGGCTTCACAGTGCAAGTCTTGACAGTGCCGCTTGCAGTTGTGACACTCGAGATCACAACATCCTCAAGTACTACTGTAAAGCATTCACCGTTGCTTACCTGAAGCTGTGAACCGGTACGATTGTTAGAGATATTGCTTCGTGTAGCCGGAGTCGATTTCCCTTGCGAAAGCTCGCCATCGACTGAAGCACCACCACGATTATTCGAGATATTGCTGCGCGTTGCCGGAGTCGACTTCCCTTGCGCCATACTGCCGGTGGGCGTGGAGTTTGAAGCTCCCCAGGAAAAGCTCGAGATCTCGATCGAAGCAGACTCGGTATTTTGCGGCGTCGTCCCTTTCGGAAGTACCCAAACAAGTTTGTAGGTACCGGGCTCAACACCAGTGAAGGAGAAATTCCCATTTTCATCGGCCGTTGCTTCATAGGTTTTGCCATTGCCGCTCAGCTTAATGTGTTTTCCCTGAGCGCTGCCAGTAGCAGCCGTTGCCAGTGTAACAGAAAGAGCAATAATAACAAAGCTCATCAGTGCAGTGCGAAATGTATTGTTCTGTGTCATGATCGTATCGGTTAAATTGGTTAAGTGAAAAAAAAATAAATATAACCGATAAACGAATTCACACAAATGCCTGTGACGAGATGAATAAGAATTAATAGGGAGAAAGTATAACTAAAAACTTATTCATCTCCTGAATCTTTGTTTCTCCATAGTTGCCCTGGATTTATCGTCCCTTCAAATTCATTGCTATAGATGGGAATTCCTTTAAAAAGCGATTCCTTTTTAGAAGACATTAAGGCCTTTACCCGTAGTTTGGTTTTTAGGGACCCTGCATAAGGAATCATCGAAAAGCATGTATAAGTTTGTGGCAAATATTTCACATTAATCTGAGGAACAACACAAGCAAAATCATAGTAATCGAGATCATACCAATTTCCTTGTTTATCTCTTGCTTGAACATTTATTGGCGCTCTAGAAGGGAAATAACAATCTCGATTTGAATTATTAATAATGTAAATTTTAAATCCCACTCCCGTCACGTTATGTGCCCTGTGGACTTCATCATAGTATGCATAGTATCCAAACCGAGAATCATGAACAGTATCTTCAGGCACAGCAATTATTGAGATCCCACTTAATGCATCTAAATTATGGAGATCCTGATTCGTCGGATACCATTTTTTCTCGCGTATAGGCTCACATGGAATTGGTGTCGATTCTACATAGCTAAAATCACCCCGTCCATAATGATCGATATCACGACTCTCAATAACCGAATCGATCGATGAGCTTCGCTGCCATAGTAATTTGCAGTTGTAATCAATATATGCGTTAAGACCGTCTATATAACAATTTAGAGCTTTATCTGTCGAGTATTGGTCCCATCTGGAATATTCAAAGAAAGGATGGCTAACCGTTAGGGTTGTAATATTAATAATACCCCAACTGGGTACTTTACAAGTATCACACTCGTATACGTAATACTCTGGATTCGGGGTTGGTAGCAGGTCTCTGTATTTAAATGGTAGAAGTATTCGACCAGCAATATCAATTACCCCAAGTCCTGTGAGCGTACCTATAATCGCGGCTCCGTTTTTAAAAAGATATTCTTTGTCATGATAATTATAGAGGAAATCGTAGGTCTGCTCCTTATTGCATTTCCATAGTACTTGCACTATCTTTCCATCACCATCGATTATGCACAAGGTACTGTCAAGTTGTAAACCGAATGCTCTGTTCTCTGAAAATTCCGATATTTTCATATATGTCTTTTTCTGAGTAAGCTTCCCCGTGCTGCTAATTATTCCAAACAATACTTCTTGTGGGTTTTCAAAGCTATTTTGTAGTTGCACAGCTATATTACCTGATATGGTATGATGTGCCATAATGAATTGCCCCGTATCTCCAACCTGTTCTTGCTCCCTACTCGGCACAAAGCCAACTACTATGGGTTGGTTCTTTAAAAGCTGCCGCCAAAGTAATTCATCATTTGTTTCGTTGGAGACAAAAGATTTATTATTTAATGTAAACAATTTTTTTCCACTCGTATCAAGAATTACACACTCACTATTATCATTATGACCGTTGTTATACCCTGTTGCGATGACAAGCTCTCCATTTGAATCATTAAGATCGGTCTGATATAAATCATTATATATCGTGTCTATTATTATTTTACCTCGTCTGTCGATCATTCCGACCTTAACATCCGTATCGTTTTTTACTTCGACAATAGCCCTATCATTGCGGAATGAATAAATTCTTGAGAATGTAACATTAAATGGCATCTTCCCTATCCTATCAATATACTGCGGTTTCCCATCCAAATACACGATCCCATACCCCTCACAAAAATCCTTAGCATAATCATAAATATCCGCAATCACAAACTTTCCTGACTTATCGATATACCCATACGTTCCACCTTTGCGAGCCGGAGCTAACCCATCGACAAAATGACCAACCGCCTTGAACTGGGGCTCGATGACAACCTTGCCTTTAAGATTAATAAACCCGATCTTCCCATTTACTTTAATAGGCAGCAGTTCTTCCTCAGGCTTGGTGCGGGCGAGGAGTTGGGAAGAAAGTAGTAGGAGAAGCAAGAGGTATCGCATGCTTATCTGCTTTATAAATTAAACACCCCAAGAGGGCTTTGGTTGCTTAGAATCACTCACGAACCACCAATCCCTATCGGCTGTTCTCTACAAACGTATAATTTTTATTTGTTGTCGACCCTTTTAAAAAAACGACTCGGCTGGCGATCACTCTTGCGATCGTAGCCTTTTCAATTCAGTATGTTGGTTGTGGTGGTGCTGAAATTACCAGTGCAAAGCTTCATCGCAAGAATCATAACTTTGTTAAGGCCAATGAGATGCTCCTTAAGGCCCTGGCCAGCGATCCGCATAGTGATGAAGGCTGGGCGCTCTATGTAGCAAACTTATATGATCTCTCGAACTACGAAAAGATCGCTGAAGTCATCGATACTGCCCGCTTATATGCGATCGTAAATCGCCCGATGGTCGAAGATGTTCGCCATAATACCTGGATCTATCTTTACAATAAGGGCGACAGTGTTTTCCAGGTAAACCCCGATAGCAAAGAGCAGCAAAAGAGCGCTATCTATTTGCTCGAGTCGGCAAAAAAAGTTGCTCCGGATCAGCCGGAAACCTACGAAGCGCTTGGCAATGTATATTTAGCCGCCAACGATACGGCAAAGGCAATGGCAACGTATGAAGAAGCTTTGAAGCAGGTTCGTCCGTCGCACGAACAAGGTGTAGCGCTTGGCTTGATACTTCGCATGTCACCACAAACGGTTGAATCAACTATTGGCGGTGCCCCGAGCAAAACAACGTATTATATTCTTAGCAATGGCGATTCGATCATGACCTATACCTATCGCTCCAACGATGGATATTTCTACTTCGAGCGCGCCGTCAAGTCGCCCCGCAACTGGCAGCTTACCGGCTGGCGCTTCACGACAACCGAAGCAGTTGGTTTACAACCAATGCGTATTTCCCTCCAAACCTATCTTGCTCTTGCCGGATATTATTATAATCAAGGGAATATGGTACTAGCTACGAATAAAGCTAAAGCTGAAGATAATTTTAACCGAGTCGTACCGCTGTTGATATCGGTTCAGCGCCTCGATCCGTCGGATGAGAATGCAACGAATATCATTCCGGATATCTACGCCAAACTCGATCAGCCGGAAAAGGCAAAGTCGATGTATAAAAAGATGCTCAACGAGCATCCTTCAAAGCAACTATATGCGTCGTATGGCGCCGTACTGCTCCGCTCCAATGATTTCCAGGGAGGTATCGAAGCGTATGAAGATGCTTTAAAAATCGATCCTGCATTTGAAAATGCACTCTATAATCTTGGTGTAGCCTATCAGAACTGGGCAGCCGATATTCAGAAAAAAGATAAAAAGGCAAATGTTCAGCCGCAACTTGAAAAAGCGGTTGAATATTATGAGAAGGTACAT
The DNA here is from genome assembly GCA_035712525.1 of Kapaibacterium sp. (SeqCode). Classification (GTDB taxonomy): domain Bacteria; phylum Bacteroidota; class Ignavibacteria; order Palsa-1295; family Palsa-1295; genus JAFDZW01. The sequence goes on along the minus strand of DASTAO010000016.1, from coordinate 10,282 downwards.
TCGGTAAATCCGAAAGAATATACTGCACTCGCAAATTTATATTCATTGTATGACATCCTCAGCAAGAAAGATCAGAAGGATAAGACCCTTCGCGATCTCGAAGCGCTCAAGAGCACCGACGTTGCAAAAGATAAGTGGTACTGGAATTCAATGATGAAAATCTATGCCGCTAATAAAAATGCAAAGGCAGCAGACGATGCAATGAAGATGTACGATTCATTAAACAAGTAGTGCTTGGTGCTAAGTGCTGAGTGCTAAGTACTCAGCTTACTATCTTAGCATTCGGTACTAGATCAACAACAATGGTGTAACTGCTAAAAAAACTAAGCACTAAGCACCCAGCACTAAGCACTTAACAAAATGGATTCTAACGAACAAGGTCAACAATTACAGATCGAACTCGGAGAAAAAGAAGCAGAAGGAATTTATTCCAATCTTGCTATCATTACGCATTCTCCCGCAGAGTTTATCATCGATTATACCCGCGTAACTCCTGGTGTACCGAAAGCCCGCGTGCTTTCGCGTATCATCATGACCCCACAGCACATGAAGCTGTTGCTCGGCGCGATGCAGGAGAACGTCTCGCGCTACGAAAGCCAGTATGGCGAGATTCGCGTCGAAGGACAGAATGCTCATCCTTTCGGCTTCCGCACCGGCCCGGTATCTACCCCACAAGGTGGCAATAGCGGCGGCGGCGAAAAAGTACACTAAACTTGAATTAAGAATGCGGAATTGAGAATTGAGAATTTCAATTCTCAATTCTCAATTCTCCATTCACAATTTTCAATTCTCAATTCAACATGGTCGTTCTCTCAGCATTATTCAAAACACCGGCCGATACTGCCGCTTTCGAAGAACATTATACGAACGTGCATTCCCCGCTCATGCAGGCAGTGCCAGGCCTAAAGAAGATGGAAGTGATCCGCTTCACCAAGATGATCACTCCAGCTACTTCGACGCTTGCCGAACAGCCATACATGCAGTGCAATATGTACTTCGAAGATAAAGATACCTTCAAAGCCGCAATGGCTTCGGAAGAAAATCAGGCTGCGGCTAAAGATCTCGCTGGCTTTGCAGGCGGACTTGTCTCGATGTGCATCGGCAACGTATAATTTTCTCACATTTTCTCGCCTTCCACCATGGCTAAAAAAGAACCGCAAGAACTTAATCCTTATCAGGAGAAGCGTACCTATAATTTCTCTCATATTCTCTATGAGAAGAAAGATTATGTAGCAACGGTAACGATCAATCGCCCGGAAGTCCTAAATTGTCTGAATCTCACGACACTTCAGGAGATGCTTGTCGCTTTCGAAGACGTATCGTGGGACGATGATATCGCCGTATTGGTAATTACCGGTGCCGGCGATAAAGCTTTTTGTACTGGAGCCGATCTGCGTGAGCAGGAAGAATTCTTCCTTGGCAATCCTCAGGATTACTACAAATGGATGCGCGTCTTCATCGAAATGCACGAGCGTTTGCGCAATATTGGCAAACCGACTGTTGCGAAGCTCAATGGCATTGTAGTCGGCGGCGGCAATGAGCTAAATATCTCCTGTGACCTTGCCATTGCATCCGATCATATTTATATCAAACAAGTCGGTGCTGCACGTGGCTCTGTTGCTGCTGCCGGTGCTACCCAGTGGTTGCCGCTCATGGTTGGCGATCGCCGCGCTCGTGAGATCCTCTTCCTCTGCGAAGAGATCCCTGCAGCAAAAGCACTCGATTGGGGTTTGGTGAACGAGGTTGTTCCGAAAGGGGATCTCGACGCCGCTGTTGCAGCTCTATGCGAAAAGCTCTATAATAAATTACCGGACTGCATCCGATATACCAAGCAGAACCTTAATTTCTGGAAGGATCTTAGCTGGCATACGACAATCGGTCATGCTCGTGACTGGCTCTCGATCCATAACCTCTCCGATGAAGTAACCGAGGGCATCAGTGCCTTTAACGAAAAGCGCCCGGTGAATTATAAGAAGATCCGGAAGAAGAAGTAATAACTCTTTAAAAGCAAAAGAGCCCTGAGTTTCACAACTTAGGGCTCTTTTATTTTACAATGATTTATTGCGGCAGAGCCTTAATATCAGCTTGCAACTCAGTGCTATGCTCGCGAACCATCACCTTCTGATAGACTTTCGCGATCTTACCATTCTTATCGATTAGGAATGTCCAACGCTTTGGGTAGCGGCCTTCTTCGGCAGGTACACCATACGCTTTACAGATGGTGCCATCTTCATCCACGAGTAACGGAAAATTTAGATGATCTTTCTCAGTAAATTGCTTGTGCATATCGAGGCTATCCATCGAAACACCGAGGATGACCGTGTGGAGTTCTTCGAACTTTGATTTATCGTCGCGGAAATTGCAGGCTTCGACCGTGCAGCCGCTTGTCATATCCTCAGGATAAAAGTAGAGAATGACATTCGACTTCCCTTTGTAATCCGAAAGGGATATCTTATGTCCGTCAGTCGCAACGGCACTAAAACTTGGCGCAACATCGCCAGGCTGCAAATTAACCATAATAGTAATGATGAGTGTAAGTAAAAGATTGAACATATGCTTTTAGACTTCTTCTAACAATCCTTTGGCGAACAAAGTCGCATAGCGGACAACATCAGTACCAAGTTTCTGTATTCGTTTATCAAGCGCAGGGTCGGCGATTTGATCAGGTCCGGAAAATAAGGTCTTCGAATTCGAGATCGAAACCTGATGGGGTATCGGCCAGGCGCCAACAGCCCGCATGACTGTGCGAAGCTGGGTGATCGCATTAATAGCACCGGTACCTCCACCGGCTACACCAATGATGCCGATGATCTTATGGTCGAATTCGTCGGTACTGCAAAGATCGAGCGCATTCTTTAATGCACCAGAAAAGCTATTATGATAATCAGGCGTCGAAAGGATTATTCCCTGAGACTGCCTAATTAAATTCTTGAATTGTACTACTTCAGCAGGATACGTATCCTCATCAGCTCTGCCATCACAAAATGGAAGTGGGGATTCAGCGATATCATAGAATGTGGTTATAGCTCCGGCATTCTCGGCAGCTTTTAGTGATAGCTTCAGGACGGCTGCAGATGCCGACCAGGGTTTCATATTCCCGCAGATACCGAGGATGTTCATCTCCCCCTCCTTTTGAAGGAGGGGGTTAGGGGGTGGTTATTAATGGTTATAGACATAAAATCCTTTTCCGGTCTTCTTTCCGAGATTATTTGCCTCCACCATCTTCTGCTGCATCAGATGTGGGCGGAATCTTGGCTCACCGAAGAATTGATCGTAGACCGATTGGGTAACAGCAAGATTCACATCGATACCAATGAGATCCATTAGTTGAAATGGCCCCATCGCAAAACCATTGGCTTTCATTATGCGGTCAACTTGTTCGACCGATGCTATACCATCGCCGGCGATTCGAAACGATTCACCGTAAAAATTTCTGGCAACACGATTAACGATGAAGCCGGGCGTATCCTTAACCAGCACCGGTGTCTTACCGATCTGCTTTACGTAATTCTCAGCGCGATACATAACTTCATCGGTCGTCTCATGCGAACGAACGATCTCGACAAGCTTCATGATATGGGCCGGATTGAAGAAATGCAGGCCGACCACCCGCTCGGGCTTTTTGCAAGCACTGGCGATGGCAGTGATGGAAAGTGACGAAGTATTGCTGGCAAAGATCGTATTATCGCCGACAAGCTCACTAAGCCTGTTAAAGATATCCTGCTTAATGCGCAAGTTCTCAACGGCAGCCTCGATGATCATATCGCAAGTCTGCAAATGTTCAAAATGAGAGGAGGTAGTGATACGAAGCGCCGCAGTGTTAGCATCTTTAATAGAAAGCTTGCCACGCTCGCTCATCTTCTCCATCATTTCGCCGATGCGCTTATAAGCAATCTGCAAATAACCATCATTAATATCGTTAAGCACGACATCATATCCCGCAAGCGCCGAAGCAAGAGCGATCCCGCTGCCCATCGTACCGGCACCAATAACTCCAATAGAATTCATTCGCTATATTTTAGTTGAAACGCTGGTCTGATAACAGCAACGGAAGAGAATTAATCGCTACTGCTCTTTTATGATCGGCCGGGAAATGGTTGTATTATTACCTCTAAGAGTAACGACATAAGAACCACTTGCAACGTGACCGATATCAATCGATACCCTGTTATCCCCTTTCGATGTAGTGACTGACTGATGATACACCATAGCACCAAGAAGATCTGTTAATTCGATCTCAAGCGATTGATCAAGTTCTGAGTGAACCGTAAGCACGATCTGATCTTGGGCAGGTAACGGAGACATGCTGTTCAATGTAAATGACAATCGGTTACCAAGCAATACTTCTCGAATGCTCTTCTCCCCACATTCAAAGCCATACCCAGTAATAGTCGGTGAAGCACTTACCTGTAAAGCACATTCTTCATATTCAGGAGTTGCCGGGTTTGGATGAACACTTGTAATATTCATTATAGTAAACGTATCCTGCGTCAAGGCAATGCGGAAGACAAGCGTCCCGATCGTACTATCGGCTGCAAACTGGATAAATGGATTTCCCGTGATATGAAACAGCCTCCCATCAGAGCTAAGAATTGTATTACTCCCCCCGCTTTTATAGTATGTAAGCAAGTCAGTATTGTAATCAGCCATAACATCGAGAGCAGTAAGTCCCTCAACAGAAGCACGATCCGTCTTAAGTGCAATTAGCGCAAGCCTTCCGGGCAATAACGATTCTTGTGAAGGAATGAGATCGATATGCATCGTTTGAGGATATAGCAGATGCGAGCGCAACCCGATCTCGCTCGGAGCCGGCGAAGCGCTGTGAGCAACCGATAGAACTGCCGTGTTCTCGTTTTTCAGATTAGTACTATCCGGCGTTGCTTTAATGACAATTTCTCTCTGCTCGCCCGGTGGAATAAAGAACGGAGCAGGCGTAAGCAACTCAAAGCCGGATCCGTTGAGAGAATTGTTACTTACCCAAACAGTATCACAGCCGGTATTACTAAACACAACTGTGGTGTCACGGGTATCACAAAGAGTCATCGTTCCAAAATCGAATGATGTTGCTGAAACCGTTAGCGATTGACGAGTGCCGGTGATTACCGCATGGACGATAACGATCGTATCAACTACTGAATATCGAGAACGTAAGCGAATATGAATGGTGTCTGATAATTCTTGAGCACTCTTCGGGCTGACATGCAAACCGATCACATTACTCTCGCTCGGCGCCATTACTGAAAGGGCCATTGGTGCTACCTCAAAGGATGATCCTACATTTGTCCAAATCGAATCGATAAATATTGAATCGCATTGCATCAGATTGCTAATGCTAATAACGGTGTCGAGCGTGAGGCAGGGCGTGATCGTATCGAACGTAACAATTGGCGTCGAAACAGAAAACTTCGGCACTTCTTTTATAGCCAACGCTGTAAGTTGCAAGGGGAATCGTAATCCTGCCGATGACTGTGCGATGTAGACATCAAGAAAATCATTTGAAGAACCTGGGGATTGAGGAGTATACTGAAAGACGATCTTCCTTTTTTCTCCGGCATGGATCCAACAAGGAAGCTTCGGCTCAATGATCGTAAATGCTCCGGAATTTAATCCTCGAATCTCTGTAAGTTGCACCGAGTCGCAGGAAGTATTTTCAATGTAGGTTTCTCGCAAAGCTGTTTCGCAAGTCGAGATCGTCCCAAAATCAAGCGAGGTATCGTTGAGATTCGCTGCGATCGAAGTAGTAGCAATACCGGCAACCGTTATAAATGTATCTTTAGTTATGCCATCAAATGACGCTTCGAAATTAATCAGCCCATTAAAGACACCTCCCGTTGTTGGTGCGAACTCGATCTCAAGAGTATCGCTTTCATCGGGCGCCAGCGGTATCGGCAGTGCGCGAGCCTTTGTCAATCTAAACTCATTGCCAGGGCCTTGCACCAGTGTTCGCTTGGTTATGACAATATCTTTACAGATCGGATTTCCGATCACAACTGTTTTTCGAATTGGGTTCTGACAAAGACTTAAATATCCAAAATTTGTTTTCGGAGGCAGAAATGCCCCCCGTAATTCTATAGCTTTTGCAACAGCGATGGTGATGGGCACAACCTGAGAAGTATCAACCCCACCCTTAGTGATATTAAGAATAATATTATCGCTAACAATACCTTTCGCTGTAGGCTGAAAAAGAATGCGAATGATCCCCGTACTATCAGGCTCGATGGCAAGCGGAAATTGTGAAGTATCAAAAGTAATCCCAGTTCTCGCAACCATGCTCGCCGACCCGATGACCATCGCATCGCACCGGTTATTATGTATCGTCACGAATGTATCGAGCATAAAGCACGGCGATTGAATTGTCGTAGCAATCGTGTCAGGAGAGAGGACATACGGTTGAGCAGAAAGCTTCGTCCCGAGAATGGTTATCGTTTTGGTTTGAACAGAGTCTAATTTTTTGATCGTAATATCAAGGTATGCTGTATCATAGCTCTGGCTTCCTGGTATATAAACGATACCGATCGATCCGGAAACCGGAAACATACTTGGCAGTTGGAAGAACCTTGAGAGGCTGAAATTCTTGCTCGGACCATAAAGCCTTAATTCTTTTATCAGCATTGAGTCTGGCGGACAATTACTCGAATCCGACAAGCTTATCACCGAGACTTCCTTATTGCATTCGCTCGTATAGAGTTGTAATACCAACGGAGAAATATAAACCAGTGTATCCTCACTGCCACGCGATGCGCGGTTGTTAACAAAAAGCCCGCCTTTGGTATCGCCGGCAATGACGGTCTGGCCGTGGGCATAAAATCTGGTATCATAGACATTGCCCGGCCCGCAGATCGGTATCCAATGTCGGCCCGTATCTTTTGAGAGATACATCCCATCATCGCTTTGAAGATAGACAAGCGTTGAATCACCTCGCAAAGTACCGGTCAGCTTCCCATCGCTTCTGAAGTCATAAACCTGAAACCAATTTTTCCCGCCATCGACCGTTTGGTAAATATGATCGTTGCCAATAAATGTCTCCGATGCAGCAAGAAATATTTTACCGTTGCCAATAGAAAGTGGCTGCCAGGTTTCTACGCCGAACCCCGCATCCTGCCAGGTTAGTCCTCCATCATCCGTAAAATAGAACGAGCTATCAAATGAAGTTCGAACTCCGTACTGGCTATTCGTAAAAGCGATCCCAAGTTGCTTCTTCCCACCAATAACCAACCACAATAATCCATCGTCATTCGAAACCAGAGCACCGATCGATGGACCGTTTGCATAGAGCCGGTGATTGGCAGCATGGTAATGTAGCGCATGTACCTGACTTTTTATTCCAACGGGTTTCCAGCTTAAGCCACCATCACTAGTTCGATAAGCATCAAGTGATGCACCGATCCAACCATTAAGAGTATCTTTGAAAACGATATCATTAACCGGCCCCGGAAGGCCGTTTGGTGGGACGGTAGCAAATTCATTTGCCCAGTTTTTTCCACCATCGGTCGTTCGAAACACTCTTCCATCTTTTAGCCCGACAAATCCCATCGCCGGTTTACCAAGATCATGTAGAAAATAAATGCTTACTACCGGAGATTTAAAACTGGCAAGTTGCTGCCATTGCGCCATTGATGAAGACCAAAGCGCAGCAAGAAAGAAGAGAGAAACGGCCGATATGAGAACCGGTTTCTTCATAGGGTACAGCCGGCTCAAAACAACAACAACTCTATCGGATCACTACACCCGCTCCCAATACTCAGGGACCTGCAATGACCACGACCTTATTCGTGTACGAAAAAGTATGTTTATGAGCCAAAAAATTAAGTGTCGCCGTGTGCTGAGATCCTAATATTGCAGCCGACGAGTATTTCAGATACAGATGATGGTCGGATAAGGTATTATCTGATGGTTCTACAAACGAAAAAGAAATTCCCGAGGTATCACCGCTTACACCGGTCACCGATACCGTGAAACCGCATCCGCAGCTTAATTTTAAGTGTAAGCTATCGGTCGGAGTAGCTGACGTAAGATACACTGTATCCTGCGCAACATCGAGGGTACTACCATCGGTGGTTGTACCGGAGTTTGAATCGGAACAGGAGCTAAAAAGCCCGAGCAGAAAAAGCGCAAATAGCGCCAAGAGGAGTGATGTTTTGTTACGCATATACGGATACCTAATTCTCGTATAAAACAACTCCAAAATAGGGCATAAGGTTTACCCGCAACCCACCCATCCTTACAGGCGTTATATGCCCCTGATGAAGATCGCCGCCCATACCCTTGGCTGTAAGCTCAATAGCGCCGAAACCTCGACCATTGTCGAGCAATTTCGCGCAAAACAGTGGGAGATAGTTGGCAACCCTTCGGAAACAGACGTCTATCTGCTTAATACCTGCTCAGTTACGGCGAATGCCGAGCGTGAATGCCGCCAGATCGTCCGCCGAGTCTTACGGGAAAACCCGGATGCCTTCATCGCTGTAACTGGCTGCTATGCCCAGTTACGCCCAGAAGAGATCGCCAGCATCGAAGGAGTCGATGTAGTCCTAGGAGCAAAAGAGAAATTCAATATTTTTGAGAATATCTCGAATTTCAAAAAATTTGATGCTCCCAAAATCTTTTCTTCTGCAATCGACGAAGCAACTGACTTTCATCTTGCCGCAACCTCCGATACTTCCGAACGGACACGAGCATTCCTGAAAGTACAAGATGGCTGCGATTATACCTGTACCTATTGTACCATCCCAATGGCAAGAGGAGCATCCCGCTCAACGGACATTGAATCTATTCTTATAGAAGCACGTCGTCTTTCAAGTGACGGTTTCGCAGAGATAATTCTTTCCGGGGTGAATGTAGGCGATTACGGCGTAAAGTCAGGTTCGAGCTTTTATGAATTAGTGCAAGCCCTCGAAGTTGATGACAAAGTGACCGCTCGAATTCGTATCAGTTCGATCGAGCCGAATCTTTTGACCGATGAGATCATCGGTCTTGTGGCATCAAGCAAAAAATTCTGTCCGCATTTCCATATTCCGCTTCAAAGCGGATCTGATACCGTTCTACGAGCAATGCAGCGCCGTTATAATACGGCAATGTATCGCGAGCGCATTGCAAAAGTTAAATCCGTAATGCCGCATTGTGGCATTGGTGTCGATGTCATCGTCGGCTTCCCTGGCGAAACGGATGAAGATTTCAAAACGACCTACGAGTTCTTAAACGAACTCGATATCAGCTACCTCCACGTCTTTACGTATAGTGAACGGCCTGATACAAAAGCGGCAACACTCGGCAATAGAGTGCCAACAGAGATTCGCAAAGAGCGCAATGCAATGCTTCGTATTCTTTCGGAAAAGAAACGAATGGCCTTTTATCGTTCACAGATTGGCTCACCGGCCACTGCCCTTCTTGAAGAAACTGAAGGTGGTTCGTTAATGCCGGTCATCGAAGGATTCACTGAAAACTATGTCCGTGTTTCCATTGCTCGCCCATTAGTAAATGCCGATGCTCAACTTGTCAGGGTTTCATTAGATGAGTTGACAGGCGAAACCGTTTCAGCAACCCCTCTCGAAATACTTAGTTACACTTCCACCGATCCTGTTCTCTTACCCATTATCCAATAACGGTGCAGGAGTACTTAGCCCGCATTCTTACTGATAAAAATGAACGGCGCACCCTTATAGCCGTCTCACTTTCGATCTTTATTCTCCAACTGATAACTCTTCGCGGTTCGGTCATTAATGGGGAGCCGCTATGGATAGCCTATTATATGCGGCAAGGTCTTGGCTTTGTCTTCACCTACCCATGGAATAAAGAATTATTACCAACTTCCTACATAACACCGCTCTATCCTTATTTCCTGTATTCCATATTAGCGTTAGGCGGTGGTCTGGTAGTGATGCAGATATCAGGCCTTGTTTTTTTTCAGATCGCTAATTTTTTCCTCTACGGTTTTTTCAAACGGCATGTATCGAAGAACGTAGCCTTCGGCGGTTTCCTTGCTTTCGGATTTTATCTACCACTGTGGTTCATGGCACAAAAGATCGATCCGGATGCCTTGAACTTGATGTTTGTGGCAATTACCATTTTCATCCTCGATGGCTTTCGCCGCTCGCAAACCACTAAGCAATGGATAAGTCTGGGCATTATCTATGGCATTCAATTACTTGTTCGTCCTGATATACTTGTAGGCATCGTCTTCTTTGGAGTTTGGCTCGCAACCATTATTCCTTCGAAAAAGCAATTTGTAAAAGGCTATGCACTCTCGGTTGGCATCATGCTGCTTTGTGTATTACCGTGGACGATT
>DASTAO010000015.1:0-3436 GCA_035712525.1 Kapaibacterium sp. (SeqCode) | reverse complement strand
TAGAGTATCGTGGTCACAGATTCCTCCCATTGGTCGGAATGACAATGGTATCGTGCTCTTTTGGAATGAGGATAGTATTTCGGTGTTACTGCCGAGTGAAGTGAGGAATCCCCTGAGGTATTCGCGAATAGATCAGGGCATTCCTCACATCGTCCGCCGCGGCGGACTCCGTTCGGAATGACAGTCGTGACTTTGTCATCCGGGAATGACAGTAGTATTAAAAACATTAAAAAATCCTCACCATCTTTCAGGCTTTATGGCAGAACATTTTCGTAGTAATCCATCGTTGGCAGTTCTATGAGTACAGTATTAATTATCGAGGACGAACCGAAGGTTGCTAAATTCATTCAGCGGGGGCTTTCTGCCGAAGGCTTTGTGAGTGATATTGCTTCTACCGGCAGCGAAGGGCTGCGGATGGCTTTTGAAAAGCCGTACGATGTCATTACGGTCGATCTGATGTTGCCGGGCACCGATGGGTATAGTGTTATTCAAGAGTTGAAATCGAAGCAAAGCGACGCTAGCATTCTTATTCTTTCTGCGAAGGATACCCTTGATGATAAGCTTAAAGGATTTCGTCTTGGCAGCGACGATTATCTTGCAAAGCCGTTTGCGTTCGAAGAATTGGTTGCCCGAATCAATGCGATCATTCGCCGGCGCTCGATCGCGAATACCGATCCGACAAAGATTACCTTTGAAGATGTTGTTATCGATATAAGCAGCCGGAGTGTTACTCGCGGCGAGCGAAAGGTCGATCTTACCAATATGGAATTTAAGCTGCTGGAATATTTGGTGCGCAATGCGGGCAAGGCTTGTTCGAGAGCTGATATTGCTGCTGCGGTATGGCAGGAATCGTTTGACCGCGAGACGAATATCGTCGATGTGTATATGATGTATTTGCGGAAGAAGATCGATCATCCTAATGAATTGCCGCTGATTCAGACCGTTCGGGCGGTAGGGTATATGGTCGGCAGCCCGTCATAACTGTTTTGGGCATCGATGCCGGTTACAGGAATCAGACTTAGGGTACGAACGGCAGCTTTTATCGCCGGTGCGTTTTCACTCCTACTGACAACCTATTTTGCCATCAGCTATCTTAGTATTAAGTCCTCACTCATTTCACGAAGTGATACCGAAGTACTTGCTGCGCTCGACAAGGTAGTTGCTTCTTTGTCAGCTGATTCCCAACGAATTGACTTGCCAACGCTTGCCAGCCGCTATGGCAACACGGGCGAGGCGATCATCGGGTTCAAGATCATTTCCGGATCAGATAAACGAATTGCTGCAACAGGCCCCGCGATTGTTCAATCGTTACTTGATTCTGGGCAATTTATATTCAGGCAATTGCCGATGAATATCCAGGTAGGTGAATCGCCGATTCGGGTATTTGGTAAAACATTGGGAAGATGGAGAGTCCTTGCAGCTATAAACACCATTGCCTTCCAAGAAGTATTTGAAGCGATGCTTCGAACATATCTAATCATATTAGCTATCGGAATTTTCTTATCGTTCATCATTGCTATCGCTACCGCCGACCTGGCATTGAAGCCGCTGAAGCTTTTAGTACAGTCTGCTTTGCAGATACGACAGGACCAGGTATCAACAATATTGCCGACCACAACTAAAACTCGCGAGATAAACGAACTAGCTATTCTTATTAACGATATTCTTTCCGAGCGTAATCGGAACATTGATAGATTGCGAAATTTTACTGCCGATGCTGCTCATGAGCTCCGAACGCCACTGACGATCTTACGGGGCGAACTTGAGGTCGATCTTCGAATAAAGCAACTATCTGCTGATGAGCGTGAAGCTCTGGAAAGCAACCTTGAGGAGGTAAGACGACTTATTAGAATTGTTGAAGATCTGATGATTCTCGCCCGCGCAGAACAGGCTTCTGAAACAACAAAAACACAATCCTGGAAGCTATCGGAATTAGTAACTGAAATACTCACTAGGCTTGATCCTCTTATTACGTCAAAACAAATCAGTATTATTCGATCTGATAATATCAATAGTGAATATAAATTGTCTCGAACCGATACCGAGCGAATCCTATATAATATTTTACTGAATGCACTTCAATATTCATCGGATGGAAAGTCGATCTATCTTAGTAGTGAGATGGTAAATGGACGATTGGCCTATCATGTTCGTGATGAAGGCATGGGCATTTCACAAAAGGATATCCCACATATCTTTGATAGGTTTTGGAGAGCTGATACATCTCGCAGCAGAGTTAGTGGTGGTATCGGATTAGGGCTTTCAATTGTTAAAACCTTTGCCGATCGGCTTGGCATCCAGATTGTGTGCAAGAGTACTGTTGGTACGGGAACAACTATCACTTGTTTTTTTCCGGCAGCGTAATTACTATAGATTACGGCATTGTTTCCTGTATTTCTCATCAATTTCTCATCAATTACTTTTGCCGATCCTTGTTGTGATACCATTACTATTTTGCAGGTACCATGATTAGGGTTGTTTATAGGATCCCTTTCTTCCTTACAATTGCATTCCTCTTTTGTTCGTCGAGCCTTTTTGCACAGCAAACGACTGGAACACTTGAAATAACGACCTCCCTGGAAGGAGTCACTGATTACCACGGGTATATCCTCAGGTTATTTGAATCTTCAACGCATCGGCGCTTTAGTGACTATGAAGTGAGTGCTACGGGTACGACAACGATCCATGACCTTCCATTTGGAAATTATTCGATATGGCTAATGACCAGCGGGGACGCCATTACTTTGCAACAACAAGTCGCTGTTCATTCAACAGTACCGATCAAACTAATGCTTTCGAAGGGTCAGGGAATAAACCCTGTCATAGTCGAAGCTCAACTTCCGGATATTAGCCGTCCGGTTGTGAAAACAGTCTTTCCAGCATCCGAAATAGCTATTCTGCCATCACCCTCTTCGGCAATGAAAATGGAAGCCGTGTTGCTAAATACTCCTGGTGTTGTACCCGACGAAGATGGCCGTTTGCACATGCGAGGGGAAGATGCACAGATTCAATACGTAGTTGACGGCATACCGATCTTTACGAATCAGACGGAAGTATATTCCAGTCTTTTTAATGCGGGACTTATTAAGTCGGCCGATATTATTCGTGGTGGGTTCAATGCAGAATATGGCATTGCGCTTTCGGGTGTTGTCAACGTGCATACGCGGTCGGGATTTGACCATCCATTATTTGCTGATGCTACTGCCAGTTATGGAAGTTTTGGTACAAAAGATAGAACACTTTCACTTGGCGGGAATATCGATAATAGTGCTGCGTTATTCTTTTCATACGGCAGCTCTGAAACAGAGCGATACCTCGATCCGATAAGAAGCTTTCAGCCAAATCATACCGATGGGTACACCCATAATTATTTTGCCAAAGCTGATTTCCTTCTTTCTGACGATATCGATCTTGTCCTTATCGGCACTACCAATCT
>DASTAO010000014.1:0-7992 GCA_035712525.1 Kapaibacterium sp. (SeqCode) | reverse complement strand
ATTCGTGAAATACCATTTACGGTTGTTGAAAATGCTCGCTCGCTGATGAGTACAACACGGCGCTCCATATCGAGCGCAGAAAGGCCATTGTAATTCCAGACGACAGAAACGACCGGAATATCAATGACCGGGAAAATATCGACAAGCATACTCTTGAGTGAAAGTACGCCCATCAGAAGAATGAAAAAACAAAAGACCGCAATCGTGTACGGTCTGCGTAAGGCTAATCGGACAATCCACATTTTGGGTGTGTATACTCAGTTACATTGGGAACGTTACGTAACGAAATTTGAAAGTGTAAGGTTGTTCTTTAAACAATTAAACTACTATAACTCAATTAATTTTTCCTCACAATGACCGCTCGGTCACATTATAACCTTAAGGCTCATTGGTGACCCAACATCAATAAGTCTGCTTGCCTATGAGTAACAAAGTTGTGATAGGTGAGTTTGTTCCGTAAATAACCACCACATCGAACAATGTTAACTCTTCGAGGCATAATAGTATGTTTTTTCGCAGCAGCAAGTCTTACCGGCTGCAGCGATAGTTCTTCCACCCAACAACCAGCCTCATCGGTTTCTGTTCAAGAATTATTTCCACTATCAGCTGGCAGCGAGTGGTGCTATGATCATACTACTTTCAATGCAGATTGGAGCATTAAAACACATGACACCATTGTGTTCTCTATAATAGATTCACTCGTTATCTATAACCAAACATATTTTCAAGTAGCATACAACAACACACCAGTGTCCTACTACTATTATAATGGTAAATCAGATCTATTTTCAGTGCCAGTACCGGGGGATTATACACCCTTTAGATTCTTTCACGTTCCGATCGATGCCGGCAAGGAGCTAACACTCTATGACTCGATGTTTTTTGATGGTACTGATACTATCAATTCTCTCAATGTTCTTAACCATGAATTCTCCAATTTGCCGACGCAAGTACCCGCCGGTACATTCCCTTGTGAAAAATTTGAACTTTCCGAAACCTATGGGCCTAAAGGTAAAACCAATGAAGCGACAGAAGTTGACTATTGGTATTCAAAGGGAGTCGGTTGGGTAAAACGCGAAACCTACGGCTCTAATCATGGTGTAAAAAGTCCGATAGTCTTTCTAAATCTTATTGAGTACCACATCAAATAAGTTTAAAATAAAAGAGGCAGCAAATATTGCTGCCTCTTTTTACTTTTGCTAACTATCTTACGCCGCTTCCATCTGCGCTTTCTTCTTGCTTAGTCTGAAGCGCTCAGTAGGGTCGAGTATCTTCTTGCGGAATCGGGTAGATTCCGGTGTTACTTCCAAATAATCATCGTCCTCAAGCCATTCGATCTGTTGCTCGAGCGACAGGATCTTCGGCGGATCGAGCTGCAATGCACCGTCAGAACCCGAAGCACGCATGTTTGTAAGATGCTTCTTCTTGGTGACGTTAACGATCATTTCACCTTCGCGGCTATTCTCGCCAACGATCATACCCCGATATACCTTCGTACCGGGAGCTACAAAGAACACAGCGCGTTCTTGCAAACCCTCCATTGCATAGCCGGTCGTTTCACCATCTTCAAGGGAAACGAGTGCACCACGTGAGCGGCCTCCGATCGGTCCTTTATAAGACTCGTAATCGTAGAAAAGCTGATTTAAGAGTCCAGTCCCGCGAGTCATGGTCATGAACTCACCACGGAAACCGATCATGCCGCGAGAAGGAACATGATACTCGATATGTGCCTGCTCATTAAGAGTGGTCATATTGACCATCTGCCCCTTACGGGTACCGAGTGCTTCAATGACCGAACCAACATGCTCTTCCGGAACATCGATCACCACTTGCTCGACTGGCTCCATCAGATCGCCATCGACTTCCTGCATGATAACTTCCGGCTTACTAACAGCAAACTCGTAGCCTTCGCGGCGCATCGTCTCGATAAGAATGGCAAGCTGCAACTCACCACGAGCAGCAACCTTGAACGTATCCGGAGATACTTCTTCCATTCGGATAGAGATATTCTTACGAAGCTCACGAACGAGGCGATCGCGAAGGTGACGCGACGTTACAAACTTTCCTTCTTTACCGGCAAACGGAGAATCGTTAACAACGAAGTTCATTGCGATCGTCGGTTCATCGACGTTGATGATCGGAAGTGGATCCGGATGCTCCGGATCAGTGATCGTCTCTCCAATATGGACGTCTTCAAGCCCGGCAAGCTGAACGATCTCGCCCGCACCGGCTTCTTCGACTTCAACTCGCTTTAGGCCTTCGAATGCGAACAGCTTTGTGATCTTTGCCTTTTCGATCGAGCCGTCATGCTTTATGCGGCTGATCCACTGACCCGGTGCAACCTTGCCACGGAAAATTCGACCAACAGCAAGACGGCCAAGGTAATCCGACCAATCGACGTTTGCAACAAGCATCTGGTATGGTGCATCCATCTCGCCTGGCGGCGGAGGTACCTGCTCCATGATCGTATCGAAGAGCGGTGCGAGATCAACGGCTTCTTCATCAAGTAAGCGTTTGGCAAGGCCTTGCTTGCCGACGGCATAGATCACCGGGAATTCGAGCTGCTCATACGTCGCTCCGAGTGACATGAACAGCTCATAAATCTCATCAAGGACTTCCTGAGGACGGGCATCCTTACGATCGATCTTATTTACGACGACGATCGGCTTCAGATGAAGCAACAAACTCTTGCGAAGTACGAACTTCGTTTGAGGCAGACAACCTTCGGCAGCATCGACAAGTAATACGACGCCATCGACCATCTTGAGGATACGCTCGACCTCACCACCGAAATCGGCGTGGCCTGGGGTGTCGACAATATTAATTTTCGAACCCTTCCAGTGAACGCTCGTATTCTTTGCAAGAATGGTAATACCTTTCTCACGTTCGAGGTCATTAGAATCCATGACGCGCTCGGCGACCTGTTCGTTAGCGCGGAATGTGCCGCTCTGGCGCAGCATTTGGTCGACAAGTGTAGTCTTGCCATGATCGACGTGGGCGATGATCGCCACGTTGCGAATATCTTCGCGTAAATGGGTTGTTTCTTTTTCTGCCATAATTCTGGCGCGAACAACGTGCGTAAGCCCCTATTCGTTTCGGAACGAAAACGGTGCACGGCTAAGTCCTTAGTTTATTGAATATACACAAGTTACAGGAAATGACTATCATCGTTTTTCCTAAGAAACCGAGCCCGTACAACTGCTCAACATCTGTTCGGCTTTTCTACTTGTATAGAGAGAAATTTTTCTGATCTTACAAATGAAAACGTTAGCTCTGGTACTTTGTATTATTTCTCTTTCGATCGTTAGCTGTACGAAAACCGTCGAGCCGCTCGTCATTCCAGACCTGCAGGCTCGGGCAAATGCATCGGATGCTGCTGAGTTTAAGAAAGCTCAGGAAACAGTCACGAAACTTCGAGGTGAGATTAAGGCTCATCCTGAGAAGAAGAAAAATTATTCCGACCTTGCCCAGGTATTTATTGAAGAAGCACGAGTCACAGGTAGACACCATCAGTATTAT
The DNA here is from genome assembly GCA_035712525.1 of Kapaibacterium sp. (SeqCode). GTDB lineage: Bacteria > Bacteroidota > Ignavibacteria > Palsa-1295 > Palsa-1295 > JAFDZW01. Next base: position 4,473 of record DASTAO010000014.1, on the reverse strand, counting down.
CCGGTCGCCTCACGCCTTGTCGATGAAGCCTTAACGAAAGATTCGCTTTTCTTTGATGCCCTACTCCTGAAAGCTACTATTGAAATGACGAAACACCGTTTCACCGAAGCTAAGCAGACAATAAATACAACCATCCGAGTGAATCCATACAATGCCAGCGCCTATGGGGTGCTCGCCGATGCAAATACCGAACTTGGATTATACGACGAAGCAGCAACGGCAGTAGATAAAATGATGGGTGCTCGCCCCGATCTGCGCTCGTATGCAAGAGCTTCTTATCAACGCGAGATCCGCGGCGATCTCGATGGTGCACTCTCGGCAATGCGAATGGCAGTCGATGCCGGCGCCTACGGCCAAGAAAATAGAGAATGGGCTGCTTATCAATATGGCAACTTATATTTACACGATGGCAAGTTAGACACAGCTGCATTCTTATATAAAGGCATTCTCGAAGAGCGCCCGAACTATGGTTATGCCTTGAGCGGCCTTGCCATGGTCGCTGCGTCTAAGAAAGACTATGGCACTGCGATCGAGAATCTTGTAAAGGCATCTCAAGTATTGCCCGAGCATTTGTTTATCGAGCAATTATCGGATATTTATCTTGCTATGGGCGACACCGAAAATGCAAAGGTAATGGAGGAGAAAGTAGTCGCGATGTTCGAGCAGCATGAAAAGAATGGTTGGAACATCGACCGTGAATATGCCGCTTATTGCACTAATCATAATATTCACCTCGAGGAATCTTTGAAACGATCTGAGAATGACCTCAAGAGCCGTCCCAACAATATCGATGCTCTCGACACCTACGCCTGGGTGCTTTGCAAACTCAATCGGGCAACCGAGGCAAAACCAGTGATCGAAAAGGCACTACAGATGCATTCGCTCAATCCTTCGATCGCTTACCACGGTTCGGTGATCGCCCTCAATACAGGCGATATAACTTTAGCCGAACAGCTTAAAGGATCTTGTAAATATGTTGCTCCGGGCTATTCGATCAGTCTTGTTGCTGCTAAGTAATGCTAATCGCTTTATTGCTTTCAGTATTCTCTTTCCATAGCATTCACATTAGCTACGGGAAGATCGACGTAGGTGCAAATAACATCCACGTTAAAGTATCCTATTATAAAGATGATTATTTGAAGGCGGTTAGTAATTGGTATAGTGTAAGTACTGAATTCTTTTCTGAAAAGCAGACTCGCGAAGCAGAGTTACACTACTTTAATGAATACTTTCGGTTATGGACGGCTGCAGGATTTACTCACCAGTTGCAGATCGCCTCAAGCAAGGTAACAGAGGATGGCACCTCGATCATATTCGAAGTCGAATATTCAAGCGAAGTACCCATAACGATGTTAACGATCGATCACCGGGTCATTCACAAAGAATATTCCGATCAATCCAACATTATGACAGTACATATCTTTGGCGCTGATCATAATGTTATTTCAAGCTCGACAAAACCAACAACTACTTTACGTCAATAATGAATCTTTTCGGTACGTTCTTCCAGCTTGGTTTTGAGCATATCCTCACTGGATATGATCATCTTCTATTCCTGTTGGCACTGATAATTGTCACTAAGGAAACGAAGTCAATCTTATCGGTGATCTCGGCCTTTACAATCGCTCATTCGACAACGCTTATTCTCAGTGCTCTCGAGATCATTAGTCTCCCGCCAGTTCTCACGGAATCACTAATTGCACTTTCGATCGTCTACGTAGGAATAGAAAACATAGTACGCTCGAATACCAAGAGCCGCTGGATAGTCGCCGCAAGTTTCGGGCTTATTCACGGGGCAGGCTTTTCAGGGCATCTGACGGAAATATTGAAAGGGATGCTTGGCAGTGGAAATATATGGATGCCTCTTATCGGATTTAATATTGGCATCGAAGCCGGGCAGGTAGTAGTTATTGCTATAGCGCTTCCGTTACTGGCTTTGGTAAAGAAATATGGCAAAGAACATCAGATCGTCATTGAAATTTCCAGAGTCATTGCCTGCGTTGGGGCGGTATTACTGGTCTGGCGAGCTTTCCCTATCTGAGTTCATCGATCACTCGCAGCGCTTCTTTTGTTTGTTTCATATCATGAACCCTGACGATCTTTGCTCCATTGATCGCTCCATAAACTGCCGCAGCAATACTACCATATAACCGTTCGGAAGGGCCGACTCCACCTAAGAGTTTTCCGATGGTCGATTTACGCGAAACACCTAATACCAGCGGCACACCAAGAGCTTCAAATTCCTTGTGGTGTTTTAATAAAGTAATATTATCGTCTACTCCTTTTGCAAAACCAAAACCAATATCGGCAAGGATCATCTCGATTCCCTTTTCTCGAGCTAAGGCTATTCTATGTTCAAGCCAAGCCCCTACCTGGCCAACGACATCATTATACTTATAGTCCTCTATTGAAGGCTTTTGAAATTCAGGTCCATATCCATGCATCAAAATAATTGGTGCTTGAAAATCACGAGCTACGTCTAATATCTCCGGCTCCTGAGTACCGCCGCTCACATCGTTAATGATTGTTGCTCCTGAATCGATCGCTCGCTTGGCAACCTCTGCTTTTGTGGTATCGATGGAAATGATACAACCCGGACACTCGGAAACAAGAAAATCAATAACGGGAAGAACACGTCTCAATTCTTCATCGAGGCTTACCGGATCGGCACCAGCACCATAAGCTTTACCGGCTGGTCGGGTCGATTGTCCGCCAATATCGATAATGTCTGCACCTTCGGAAAATAATTGTACTGCACGTTCGGTCGCGGCATTTGCAGTATAAAATACCCCACCATCACTAAATGAATCGGGTGTGACGTTCAAGACGCCCATAATGAGCGTTTGTGGTTCGGCGAGTAATTGCTTGAACTCTTCCATAAAAGTAAAAACGACGGCAATCGCTTGCCGTCGTTACATAAGAAAGCAATAGTACTACGATCGTTAAGCCTTCTTGCGGGTCTTTGCTGCTGCCTTAGCAGCACGAATTTTTGCTTTGCCCTTCTCGGCTTTCTTCTTATGCATCTTCTTGGCGACTTTTCCTTTTTTATTCATTGGTTAGTGGTTTGATAATTTATACAAATTTACGATAAAATTGGCGTTAATTCTTCTTATTCCAATTAGGCAGGTATCCGTCATTACTAATGAGCTTATGGATCTGCTCGGCTTCTTCAACTTTCGGCAGCAAGTCCTGCAAATGCGATTTCAATATTGCCAGCCGCTCGTTCTCACTTTTGATCGTAAGGAGCGACTGACGCTGCTCCGGAGTCAAACCGGATTTTTGGGCAATGGCAAATGAAGGTAACTTATCAAGATCCGTCCAGACCGACATATCCAGGGGATCGACAGAGCCTTTATACGCTACTTCACAAAGCTCATTAAATAACTCGATCGTTTCACGGGCAAGTTCAGTATCACGCAACTCCGGAATATCATCGATCCATTTCACGGTTGCATACGATAGCTCACTTGGATCACTCTGCTCAAGCTTCACGATCTCGTAGCGGCGAACGCCTTCGGTCACAATATCAAGTTCACCGTCTTTATATTTTTTTGTAACTTCGCTGATGCGGGCAGTGCAGCCCACCGAGTGCATCGAGCTGTCTTCAACGAAATTTATTCCGAAGGTACCGCCCTGGGCGATCGCTTCGGCACAAAGTCGTTTATACCGCTCCTCAAAAATATGAAGCGGCACCTGCGATTCCGGAAATAGAATCAACCCTAACGGAAATAACGGTATGCGTTCGAGTTCAGCCATTATCCGGATGCGAATCCTGCCACAGTTCATACCAAGCCATTTGTACAGCCTCAAGCTTGGCTTCGTTTGAATGCTGCACATCATCTTCCCATTCCGGAAGTTCGCCGATCCAATCACGCAGATCAGTAAACCGCACTTCAAGTGGATGGGTCTGAGGCCGAGCCTCGCTTAACGCTTCAGCAATATCTTCTATGTCTGACCAAGTCATTCTGCTGTTGCTCCTTCGTGGAATAAGTGTGCGATCGTAGGATTAAGTTGTGGAATTTCGACAATAATATCTGCTTCCTTTGTAATACGCGATTGGCAGCCTAACCTAGATTGCAATGTGAGCCCTTCAGCTTCATCAAGCTGATCGGCTTCATCGTCTTCCATTTCAGTTAGGGCATCCATCCCCTGTTTAACGATCACGTGACAAGTCGAACAGGCGCAAACGCCGCCGCAATTATGCTGCAGATCAATACCATTAGCAAGGGCAACATCGAGCATACTATCGCCGATGAGCGCTTCGTGAGTTACATTCAGAGGTAAATAGGTGATCGTCGCCACTTAAAATAGTTTTGAGTTATGAGTTCTTAGTTGTTAGTTGGTAGTTAGCGGGCTGCATATTTTTTATACCGGTCGTTCACTCTGCCCCAATGAATGGCAGCGATGAAATTATCGATATAGACACCGCGCTTCGGGCCATCTTTGTGGTAATAGGCATGTTCGAACACATCG
>DASTAO010000013.1:0-3605 GCA_035712525.1 Kapaibacterium sp. (SeqCode) | reverse complement strand
CCACCGCCTGGGCCGACATGCCCGCCTTGGAAGATGGTTGTTGCCCCATCGCCACCACCAGCTTTAATTAGTAGCGTGGAAGTATAATTTTTAACATCTAGTAGCACAGCACCACCGGCTCCGCCGCCACCGCCGCCATCTTGACCGACGACGAGAACACTATCGGCATTTACACCTCGGGCATCGATGACCGGGTTCGTACCTTTAAGTTCGTTAGCTTGGATGATGACAATGCCGCCGCCTTTACCGCCGGGTGTTGCGGATTGATCGTTATCGTGGCCTGCGCCGGCACCTCCACCCATATACACGGTATTAAGCGTCGTAGAATATTGCAGTGGGTATCCACCGATACCTCTGGTTTCAAGATTACGGATACTACAACCTGACCATTCACAACCACCAAATCCACCAGCACCATAATTACTTCCACCGCCACCACCGGCATTATGATCGTTACCGCCACCACCCGCATTGGCCATCGCACCGCGGGCACGTTGATACTGAAACAATGAACTGCTTATGCCCTCTCCTTTATTTGCACCGTCGATACTGCTTCCGTCGCAAAAATATTGTGTATGCCCGCAATCATAGATCATCCGGTAATATTCACCACCGCGAAAACCCAAACCTTTAACAGTTATCGGAGCGCTAACGGTAACAACACCACTGGCCTTCAATGCCAAGACGCCACCGATCGATCCGTCCCATGGCAAGCAGGTTAAGTCTGTTGTTATCTGAACATCGGTAAATTCAGGAACACGGATCAACTGTACTTTGCCGGAGACATTAAATGGTCGGCCGATCACCTGATCAAGTTCAATAGTTGTACCAGTGATTTTTTTAATGCGATTAAATTCATAGAGTCCTGCGCCACCATAATTTTTGATCGAGCCGAATGAAGGATCCGGGTTGAAAAAAATGGCAGCTCCCTGCATCTGGATAAGCAGTACAAGATCGCCAACTGCGAATTTCTGTGCACTTTCTACAGTGACCGTACTGCTGCAATCGGCACCCGTGATAGAAATAACGGGAGTATAATCATTAATAATACCGCCGATGGTTGGCTGAGCAGTGGTAAGCCGAGGAGATAGTGCTACTATTACTAATAGAAGAAGAGATAGTATTTTGACCGTACGCATGGTGTCTTCGGGGTGAACGGTGAACTTCCAGTTTTGCAACAAGGGGGGAGGGAAAATGTTCAGGATTTTTTCAGTAGGACAGACACTCTTGTCTGTCCGCTTTCAGCAGCAATAATCTTTGAGTCGCCGAACGTGATCGGACAGGAGTGTCCGACCTACTTTTGAATTCTTTTTCCGGCTTGATTGGCTATTAAATTGATCGCTTCGGTGTGGGTTAGGCCGCTAGTCAAGCAAGCACGGATGAAGCCGGCGTCTCTAGAGATGTCGGGGTTTGGGTTTGCTTCAAGGACGAATAGCTCACCATCATCGCGAAGGCGCATGTCAATGCGGCCGTAATCGCGAAGGCCGACGGCATTGGCTGCTTTGAGTGCGATCGCTCTTGCGTTAGCGGCGATCTTCTCATCAAGGTCGGCCGGACATTTCGGGATCGTTGTTTTATAGAGTGGAGATTCTTCTACCCACTTCGCTTCATAGCTAACAATGCGCGGACTTCCTTCGGGCATTGCATCGAATAAGATCTCAGAGACTGGCAATGTTCTGAACGAACCATCCTCATTTGCCAATACGGCAACATTCAATTCCCTGCCGTCGATGTATTCTTCGACTAAGGCTGGCTGATTGAATTCGCGATGCACAAAGAGAACGCGTTCGCGAAGTTCGTCAAGATCATTCACGATCGAGTTATTATCGATGCCGATGCTTGCATCTTCACGAACGGGTTTGACAATTAACGGAAAGCGAAGCGTCAGATCACTGCCAGGTGATTCACCGACATCGAAGCGAGCAAAGAGCGGAGTTGGGATGTTATTCGCTGCAAAGATCGCTTTCGACACTGCTTTGTTAAGAGCAATGCCGAGCGCCATGGTGCCGGCGCCGGTATAGGGAATATCGAAAAGATCATACACACCGGCGATGCACATTTCGAGATCGGCACGGCCGAGGACTGCTTCGCATAAATTAAAGATCGCTTCCGAGCGGTGCTCTTCGAGAAAGGTTACCAGCCGCTCTACTTCATCATCTACTGAAAAGATCGTTACGGTATTTCCGCCTTCACGAAGCGCAGCAGCGATCACCTCGATCTCTTCGAGGACTCCGAACTCGGAGGCATCGCGGAAATCGTCAGATAACTTCGTACCGGATTTGGAAAGCCAATGATCGTCGGGTTCGGTATGCTTGGGCTCGTTATAGATGAGGGCGATGTGCATGGAGTGGTCAGTGATTCGACTTTGGTTACGGCGGGTTGTAACAATAAAATCGGAAGAAGAATCTTCATATAGGTATTGATTTTTTGACCTTATGTATCTCTGACTATTGTCGTATATTTGAGCATAGTGAATCGAACCTATAAGTATATTTTTGTACTGGTATTCTCAATCTGCTCCCATAGCAAGTCGGAGGCACAATTGCCTAAAATTACCTATGGTCTTTTCCCAAGCACCGCTTATTTTCTTCCTGATGCTGCTCATCCACTTCGAGCAGATGATACTACTTCCTTTACATTTCATAGTATGGCCCTCGGGGGGGACTATTGGGTAACTTATTCATGTGAATATAAAGCGGCTTGCTACTTTAATAAAGTAGTAGATACGACGTCGACTAAAATATGGGGCAGTGGTAAATTGATTTACCACGATTTTGGTGATCCTGCCTATTTTGTCTACGCAAAAGTTTTTCCTCATGCTGTTGGGAGTTACTCCATTTATTTTTATGCCCAACCACAGAATCGTGATCCAAATATCTCTATTCAAGGTGTTGCAATGGAGTTTGCTGCTGTCGATACGCCAAAGGGAAAATATATAAACGTTCCAACCGTGGCATTCCGAGATACTATTAAAAAAGGTAACACCATAACAAAGAACATTCGAATCGAAAACCCTTGGATATCAACTGATAAACTTCATGCGAGAATTAATCATCTCGACTCAGCCATTTTCCATTTTGATAACAACATAGACTCTTTTGCGCTCGAACCAGGACAAGCGGTGAGTCTATCGTTCACGATTTCAGGTAATTCGGAAGGGCTTATTAGCGATACCGCTTTTGTTTATTCAGATGCCACTCAATCTCCCGATACAATTGCCATCCCAATCTCTACTATGGTGCTTAGCAATGCCTCGGTAGAAACTTCCTCCAAAAAACCTATATCGCTATCTGTTGCAGTGTTCCCAAATCCTGCTCGTGATGACATCTCATTTGCCATCGAATCATCTGAAGCAGGAACCGCTTCGATAACAGTCGTAGATTTTTTAGGTAGAACCTGTGCAACACTAATCAATACCATTGCCGCAAACGGCACCCATATTCTGGAACTCAATACAAATAATTTACAAACAGGTATTTACAGTTATACTGCGGATTTCAATGGTCGGAAACAGACCGGAAGGGTGTGTATTGTTAAGTGAGTGCTTTGCATTGCAAGGCCGTACAAGCAAGGATATTTGCGCCACGGCTAACCAGACTCTTTTT
>DASTAO010000012.1:0-2614 GCA_035712525.1 Kapaibacterium sp. (SeqCode) | reverse complement strand
TGAATATGATCGAATGGGTCTGCGCTGTCCTTGCCCTGCTTACTTCGGTAATTCTCCTATTCATGAATTGGAATGGTGAGTATAGGACGCTGCGGATTGTTGAGGTAGTGCTTACTTTTACGATGATGACCTTACTCTGGTTCTACTCGGTAAATATCACGACAAGAATGGAGACCTTACGAAAGACAATTGCCGATTTCGATCACCCACAGGAAACAACAGAATATGTTCAGGCAAAATCGGAATTCGACGACTTACACAAAACCTACACGAGGCTTGTCGGAATAAATATGCTGTTGATTACTTCGACGTTTGTCCTATCGATCGTCAATACAAGGCCCGGCTAACCTATAACTCGATCTTAATGGTAAACTCCCGACCGCATTTAGAGCATTTATACACAACGGTGATCCAGTTGTTATGCTCATCGTATAAGAGCTCATAGAGTTCTCCGCCGCAATCTTTATACACGCAGCGACAGAGTTCTACGTCGTAATTGCGTTCGCTCATTTGCTCTGCTCCATTGCCCGATCCAGTCGTCTGCGCCATAAGAAGATCGAAAAGATAAGAAACAATACTACTACGATGAATAAAGCAAGGCCGGTTTCATCGCTTATGCCAAGTGGGCTGCTCGGATGAACTAACGGCTTCGTTGAATCGCTGGCAGCACTATCGACCTGCGCAAAGAGCGGTGCATTAGCTAAGAGCAGCAGTATGATAGCCAACTTATTTCGCATGAGTCGAATCCGGTTGTTGATGCTCCACTGCAGGTTTTGAGCCTTCGGCTTCTTCTTCGCCGACTGAGATATACGCCCAGGTTGTCAGCGATACAATGTATACTATTGCGGCAACTCCTATCCACGTAAAGATCGGACTCTTTTGGTTATGATGCGCTCTTCTATCGAGCCACGGTATGAACGCCCAGAAGACAGCAACAACGCCAAACCCTACGATCACCATCCATTCCGGAAATAATCGCAACGTTTGGAATAAGAACATGAAGTACCATTCAGGATGCACACCCGCAGGTGGTTCAGTAGGATTAGCAAGATCGAATGCCTTACCGACTCCCCAAGGATATAAGACTGCTATGGCGATCAATATTCCGAAGCCAACAAGCCAGATCATTAGCTCCTTCAGCAGAAAATCAGGGAAATATTTTTCCTGGCCTTTAATGACTGCATTTGGAGGTGAGCTGCTGCCAAAGAGCATTATCATGCCGATATGGGCAACAACGAGTAATACAGAGATAACCGGTAATACTCCGACATGGACAGCAAACATTCTCGTCAATGTCGCTCCGTTGACATCGTTAGCTCCCTTAATGATGTCTGCGATGAACGTACCAATGACCGGAAGTTCTAACGGTACTTCTGCTCCGATCTTCGTTGCAAAGTATGCCGTCTCATCCCACGGTAGTAAATAACCAGTGAATCCGAAACCAAGAACCAGTAGGAGCAACACAAATCCTGTCAGCCACATCACGCGATGCGGAAACCGGTAGGATTTCATCAGCATCACGCTGAACATGTGAATGAAGACGAAGAGAACCAGTGCATTAGCACTCCACGAGTGTATCGAACGGATCAGCGATCCGAACGGCACTTCATACATAATATGCTGAATGCTCTTATTAGCTGTTGCAGCTGACGGTTCGTAATAAAATAATAATAAAATGCCGGTAAGAACCTGCACCGTAAAGAACATCAGGGCAAGGCCGCCCATGTAGTATAGGATCGAGGTCTTATGTTTCGGAACAGTCTTTCGCTTAAGCGCATCGAGTACTCCGCGCAAATGCAACGAATCTAAGATCGGTTGCTTATGCTTATCGCTCATAGCGCTTTTTGTTTTGGAGTGAGAAGTACCTTGATCTCGTCGACGCTTTCCATAACCGTCAGTTCGGTAAGCGGAGATTTTGGCTTCGTACCCGGGACATTTATGCCATTCTTATCATACATACCCTTATGACATTTACAATAGAATCCCGGGATCTCCGGCTTATAGGAAACCGTACACCCAAGGTGGGTACACTTTGCTGTAAATGCCCGAACTCCGGCATCGGGTTGATAAATGACAAGGACGGGATCGTCATTAATACTGATAAGCTTCGAAGGATGTTCGGGAGTTACATCCGAGGTAAGCAGTGTCGCTTGTGTTGCACCGCCACTTACTCCTTTAAACCCCATATATCTTCCGGCTACATAAAGGATCGGAGCAACGAATGCCGTAAGACTACCCCCAAGCATCCAGCCGAGGATCGTCCGTCGTTTTTTTTGTGCGGGGGATGGCGATTTGGACTCTTCCATAAACTATATGTTGTAACACGCAATCATAATAATGACACGGAAAATCCGTAAAATGTTACAATCAATTGTTAAACCACTCGAAATTTTCGGTATGAGATAATTTTAACAATGTCATTCCGAACGGAGTCCGCGCAGCGGACGATGTGAGGAATCTGTGAAGAGTCTACTGTTTATAAAGCTCTGAGAGTATTAAGTAGTAGTTTCCTCACAGATTCCTCCCTTCGGTCGGAATGACAATTGAAAATTCTCTCTTCTAATTTCCCGATCAGTTCAGATCAACCCAAACGCTCTTCGTTTCAGTATAGAGA
>DASTAO010000011.1:0-2536 GCA_035712525.1 Kapaibacterium sp. (SeqCode) | reverse complement strand
CCTTTACTTCAACTGTATCCCCGTTCGTCGATGGTGGCGAAGAAATAGGCGGAGGCAATGGCAAAGCCGATGCCACCTTCGGTACCTATGCCAGAGGCAACTTCTATTGGATGACGTCACCGAAGAATGATTGGAGTAATGAGTATTTACTTCAAGGAACATTTAACCTCGCAAAAGCAACATCGTTGACCCTCGGAGGCGGATTAAGAACAGTTGACCAGGACATCAATTACTCTCCTGTTAGCGATACTGCTCTTACCTATTACAGCGCTTTATATGTACCAAATGAATTCAGCGGCATCTACGGTAACTTCCCCAATAGTGCAAAAACGGTTGCTGCGGCAAATAATAATCCGCTGAGTTCTTATCAATGGGATGAGCATCAGAAGAGCAAAGCCCCGATCGCCTTTCTTCAGGCCGTTTCAAAACCGATTGATAAATTAACGGTCACTGCAAATGTACGATGGGAGAATACAAGCACCGATGGTAGCACCATCGAAGGTAATCTCTTGGGAAGCATGCCAACTGCCGGCACTGCACTCGGCGGTCCGAAGACAGCCGGCGTCAGGACCATTGCCGATACGACCGTTGCAGAAAATAATAATACATTAAAATATCTGCTCGGCTCACTTACAGTTACTGGACAGGCAACCGATGACATTACCCTGACCGGTTTGTATCGGTATACCAATACCAATCTTGATGCCAGTGGGAAATTAAACGCAAATGTTGGTACCAATGACACGGTAACCAATACCATTTTCCGTCAGCTCTATGCAGCGGAGTTCGAGACTGAAATTACCAATAAAGTAACTCAGCAGTTCATCGAAGGTTTCATCAACTATACTCCGATGAACACCCTCAACCTGCGTGCAGGCTTGCAGTATACGATGCGGTCGCCGGAATATAATCGTATCGACGATGGCATTGCAGATTCATCGGCCAATGTAAATCTCTCGCGCGAACAAAAAGGAATGACTCCGTTTGCAAGCTTCTGGTATCGCCCGATTCGTGAGTTGAAGGTTTCAGGCAGTTATAGTCATGCCGATATCAAATCCTATACCCATGGCACATCGGATCAGGTCGACAACCAGATTCGTATCGTACCGCAGGTGACTGATAAGTATAGTGTAGGCTTGGAAGTAAAGCCGATCAAAGAGATCGATGTTAATCTAATGGTAAAAGGCATGAAAGGGACGACCGATCTGCTTAGCATGATACCATTAGTTGAGACATTCAATCCACAGCTCGAAAGCAAGATGCAGTCTTTCTCAGCTGCTGTCAATTGCCGAATTACTCATAAGACATCATTGATGGTTTCCGGGGTCTATAAAGCAAATGATTTTGCTATCCCCACTTCATACACTCGTGGCCAACTCGATACAACACCGGTATATGGCGATTCACTGACGATCGACGATGAACAGCATACGATCGATCGGTCGCTCGATGCATCGGTACTTATCAATGAAATTGAGAACCTCCATGTTCTGGTTGGCTTCTCGATGATCCGTTCGACAGGTGGAAGCATCGTAACAATCGATGTGAAAAAGAACGTCGCACCGGACCTCGTTCGTATGGGTGGACCATATACCTGGAGTCTCTTCCATGCTAACGCTTCGTATGACATCACGCCGCATCTTGGGGTAATGGGCGACTTCCAGTTAGCAATGCAAAAAGAAGATGGTGATTACCCATATACGAACGTAATTAATAATTACAAAGCCAGCCTCATAAGAGGGAGTGTCTATTTGAAACTGTAAGGAGTATTTTAAAGCCCCGTAAAAATTCTTTACGGGGCTTTAAAACTAAATGCTATTTTTTGAAAGGATTTCAGGATTTTGCCTCTGGTACGGATATTGACATATACCAAAAGCATAGAACTCAACTCAATCTTAGGAAAGGAATTAAAATGAAACAAGTTCTCTTAATCATGGGCATTGCCGCTCTCTCAGGAGTATTAGTAGGGGCTGCAAGCGTAAACAATCTTGCCAATGCCGATGGCAAATCGATCTTCCTCGAAAGTAAATGCCAGAATTGTCATTCGATCGAATCTCAAGGCATTAAGCGTGCCTCAGAACCGAAGCCAGGAGACCCTGTGCCTTCTGATCTATCCGGAGCCGGCTTGAAGCACAATGCATCATGGATCACTGACTGGCTCAATAAAGAAGTAGAACTTGATGGTAAGAAACATCTGAAGAAGTTCAAAGGCAGCGCTTCCGATCTTGAAACCCTTTCGACCTGGTTAGCCTCATTGAAAAAGAAACATTAATTGATAGGTAAGATATGATTACCCCGCTCAGTATCCTAATTGGGCTGATCGTCATAACGGCGGTTATCGATCTCATTCTCGTCTTTCGCCCAACCGTCACCCGAGAGCAAGGAGGCAAGATCCTGGCCTTTGCCGGAGTATTGCTGCTCCCTGCTCTCATTGGCTCGTTTGCTTTGGAAACTCACATGGAGAATTCAAAGAAGACAGAATTCTGCCTCTCCTGCCATGTGATGGAAGATTATGGAAAGAGCCTTCACGTTGATG
>DASTAO010000010.1:0-4256 GCA_035712525.1 Kapaibacterium sp. (SeqCode) | reverse complement strand
CAAATTCAAATTCGTATGGAGTGGTGAAGATAGCCTGATACCGCTTAACCAGCTGATTCTCCAGTGGTGTCCGTACTCCGAGAAATTCCGCATATTGGCGCATCAGCGTATCATAAAGCTTGTTATACGAATCGTGTAACACTTCATTACATTGCATCTGAATGTTCAGTTTATCAGTAGGCTTCAAGTCGTATGAATTGAGGATCAACTGGAGAACATTGTAGGCATTATCGAAATCAATATATTCCCGCTGCGCAGTAAGCACTGTTCGGATGATCATTTCATCCTTACCATTAAATCCATTAAGCAACGATGAAGAATAATCATACGACGAATCGAGAATCACCGTAAGGAATGGAGAAATTGCATTATTAGCCGATTGCTTGGCAGCATAAAATGAAGCCGGCTGGGTAGTCAGCGTTGAAAGAAGCATGCCATTCGAGGTCATAAGCTGATTGAGCTGATTGGTTATCCCTTTCGAGGCTAAGAGAAAATTTTTGATAAACGCATCGCTATTATATTCTTCGACCAATCGTTTGAGGCCATCGGCAAGTAACACACTTTTGAGTTTCGGCTTTTCATCCGGCGGCTTGCCCATAAGAAATTTACGTTGCCACTCGGCAAGTTCATCGTTCGGTTTATTCTGCCCCGTATAGGAAGGAAGCGACGGAGCAGGGCTCACCGGATGGATCTTCTGCATTAGATCAGCCGTGCTTTGCATAGCGATCACCTGCTCGCGGTTCGAGCCGCTGGCAATGATCGTATAGAGTCTCGTATTAATATTCTTGACAACGACATGCACCCGATGGCCGAGCGTTACGGTCGGAATCTGGGTAGTATGCTCGATATGGATCGATTCGTCGTGATGAACGACCGTCGTTTTATTGACAAAATCGTACTCGTAGGTTAGATCTTGGGCACGACAAAGCGCAGGGATACAATAAGCAAAGAGTAAAACGATAAAAGCACGTATCATCGTGGCAATCAACTCCAAAAGCAAGAGTGAAGAAATGCATCAAGCCCCGTGTTGAACTTGAACCTATAAAAGGAAAAGTAATGAAATGTCGTTCCCTGTAAAGAGAACTTAACAATATTATAGTATTTGGTTTTACGTAACTACGACAACTCAACGCATCCCCTGCCACATGACTTCGCACCAAACCCTATCCCCCATTGTTTTCATCGTCTATTAATTTCTTGCACCAACGCATTTAGTAACCGCAACCTCAATGGCGACGAAGACGAAAGAGACTGCCACCGCATCGATGAAACCGGCTTCAACTAACGGACAGGCCGTTATAGATCATCATCCGACCACCGCTGCGGATTTGGAACAAGTTTATGCTTTTCCGATCGTCCCCCCATCCCTCGATCCCATACCCGACGGTGCTACCTTAAAAGGCCCTCATAGCGATAACTCCCTGACTTTCAACGGTACCTTCAAACAAACCGGGCTTAGTAAGGAAACGTTGGCAGATTGGTATCGGCTGATGCATTTAGGGAGAATTCTCGATAATGCCGCGGCTAATTATCTCAAGAAGGCAATGGGCTGGAGTTATCATGCTCCTTGTGCCGGCCATGAAGGAATCCAGTTAGCACTTGGTGTTTCGTTTCGGCAAAAACAGGATTATCTGTTTCCGTACTATCGCGACTTAATGACCTGTCTTGCCGCCGGCATGACGGTCGAAGAAATAATTTTAAACGGTCTTTCGAAAGAAACCGATATTGCCGGTGGCGGACGCCACATGTCTAACCACTTTGCGAAAATGTCGATCGGCATCCAGAACGGATCATCGCTAACGGACAATCATTCGCAGCATACCACTGGCTGTGCACGGGCAATAAAGTACTACGGCAAAGACTCAGTCGCTATTTTCAGCGGCGGTGAGTCCGGCACTTCCGAAGGATTTTTCTACGAAGCCGTTAACGGAGCAACTCACGAGCAAGTACCGGCGATCTTTGTTGTTCAAAATAACAAGTACGGTATTTCGGTACCGGTGTACGATCAAACGGCAAATTGTCGTGTCGCCGATAACTTCCGTGGATTTTCGAATTTGCTGATCACCTATTGCGACGGTACTGATGTCCTTGACTCCTACCGCGCCATGCAGGAAGCATACGAATACACTCGTAGCGGAAAAGGTGCTGCGATGGTTCATGCCGATTGCGTCAGAATGCGTTCGCATTCGAATAGTGATCGTCATACACTCTATCGCTCTGAAGAAGAGATCGCCAATGCTGCCAAGCGCGACCCTGTCGAACGCTTCCACGAATGGCTTGTCAAAGAAGGAGTCCTGACCGAAGCTGAGATCGAAAAAATTCACGAATCAAATCAAACCGAGTTCACCACTTCGGCCGATAAAGCCGAAGCAGCTCCGCCTGCCGATCCTTCTTCAGTCGAGCAATTCGTTATTGCTTCACCGGCGATCATCCGCCCTGATCCATACATTTTCCAATCGGATCATCTTTCTACAACCTTCGAGCCATACACCACTCCGAAAGGTAAAGATGAAGGCTTGCAATTCATCGATGCGATCAATCACACCCTCAAAGAAGAATTTCGCTTAAACCCAAACACCTTCATTTGGGGACAGGACATGGCCAACAAAGAAAAAGGCGGTGTCTTTAATGTCTCGAAGGGTATGCAGCAAGAGTTTGGCGCAAAGAGGGTATTCAATGCACCCATCGCCGAGGATTTTATTGTTGGTACTGCCGATGGTTTCTGCCGGGTCGATCAGGATAATATCTGGTGCGTCGTCGAAGGCGCTGAATTTGCTGACTATTTCTGGCCGGCAATGGAAAGCTTCATCGAACTCACTCACGAATACTGGCGCACAAAAGGACAGTATTGCCCGAACATTGTGATTCGTCTTGCCTCGGGTGGTTATATTCAAGGTGGTTTGTATCACTCGCAGAATTTAGAAGCTACATTCACATCGATACCCGGGGTTCGAATCGTGGTCCCTTCATTCGCAGATGATGCACAGGGCTTGCTTCGCGCCGCAATGCGCTCAAGAGGTTTGACGTTATATCTCGAGCCGAAAGCATTATATAATGCCGCCATTGCAAAGAGTTATACATTAGGCGATAACGTGATCGTACCATTCGGCAAAGCTCGTCTGCGCCGCGAAGGAAGCACTATCTCGATCATCACCTACGGCAACACGACCCATCTTTCATTACAGGCTGCCGAAGAACTTTCGAAAGAAGGGATCGAGTGCGATGTCCTCGATCTTCGCTCACTCTATCCGCTTGATAAAGAGGCGATCCTGGCGACGGTTGCCAAGACTGGTCGCGCACTCGTAGTTCACGAAGATAAAGTGACAGGTGGCTTCGGTGGCGAGATCGCCGGTATTATCAGCGATGAAGGATTTAACTACCTCGATGCTCCGGTGATGCGTGTCGGCTCGATCTTTACACCGGTCGGCTTTGCAAAATCGCTTGAAGATGCCATCTTGCCAAGCAAGGCAAAGATCGCAGAAGCAGCCCGTTCATTAGCGGCATACTGACCCTCTTTTTTTCACTACTAAAGGATGTAACTTTCTGTAGTGTTATGCGTTTCTTTGTTGAGATTAATGCAATGAAACGCTCCGTCAGTATCCTCCTTATTCTAGCAGCAATGCTATCGCATACGCCTGCCCAGTCCCAGTGGCAAAACATTGCCCCTAATCTCCTTGGCAATTTATATAAGTTTGTAAACTCAAGCGGCACAAGCCCCGGTGGTGCGATGTGTTTTAAGGCTGGCAAGCTTTGGGTGGGTAAGAATGAGCTATGGATGAGCCCCGATTCAGGCAGGTCGTGGTCCAAGCGCACTCCACCGCTCACTAATACAGTGATTCTCGACATCGATTTTTTTGACGAGTTAGATGGAGTTCTAACCACCTTCTCCGATTTCGCCTACCATACTACCGATGGCGGAATGAATTGGACGAAGATCGGCACACAACAATTCATTACAACTTGCTGCTACCTCGACGATGCTAATAGCTTTTTACTCGGCACTGCCTTTGCCGGTTCGTTCATTACTCGGGATGACGGCTTGACATTCCAGACTCTGACGTCGTTGAACCTAATGAATTGCCGGCATAATCCGACCGGTACGATGGTCTATGGTTTTCAATATGCTGGCACTCCTCCGGCATCATTATTTGTCTCGAGCGATAACGGCCGCAACTGGACTCAGCGATCGCAATTGCAAGATTGCGATAGCTATAGCCTTTCGATCGATAAGTGTAACGATAGCATTGTCTATATTG
>DASTAO010000009.1:0-5915 GCA_035712525.1 Kapaibacterium sp. (SeqCode) | reverse complement strand
GATATTCGCCCTTTTGCCGTTTCGATCAATGCTCCCATTAAGGCCCTCACCATTCCCCGAACAAACCGATTAGCTGATATCCAGAAATATAATTTGTCATTAACCATCTCAAATTCTGAACGGGTAATGGTACACCGGTAGTGCTCGACATCGGTCGACAACTTAGAAAAAGAGGTAAAATCAAATTCTCCAAGCAAAGACGCTGAGAGACTCTTCAATAATTCGATATCAAGATCGTTATGAATAAACCATTCGTATTGTCTTCCGATCGCAACTCGTGTTTGTGAAATGGTATACCGGTATCCTCGTTCAGTCGCGGAAAACCTGGCATGAAAGTCATCTCTAACCTGACGAATATCCTTTATTGCAATATCTTCACTCGTAAGAGCATTAAGAGCTTCCTTAACCTTCCATATCGGCATTGCTTCTGTCAGCTCAACATCGGTATGTGCAACCAGTGCTTTTGCATGAACTCCGGCATCCGTCCTGCCGCACCCAAGAATACTGGTTTTCTTGCATAGCAGTTTTGTAAACGCCGACTCAATTTCACCCTGAACAGTCCTGACACCAGGCTGAATTTGCCAACCGGCGAAGTCCGTCCCATCGTATTCTATTTGTAGAGCTAATTTCATACCCCAAGGTAACAGTTTTTTAAGAATTACGTTATATCTGCCAATATATTATAACACAACTCTTTTATGTGCGGAATTGTCGGATACGTCGGAAATCGAAGTGCAAGACCTATTATTCTTGCCGGACTCAAGCGTCTTGAATATCGGGGTTACGATTCAGCCGGTGTCGCAACGATCGAAACACTTTCTTCCGATGGCAAATCACATTCGGTTGCCGATGGCGATCAGGTTGTCATTTATAAACGCAAAGGAAAAGTTACCGACCTCGAGGAGATCCTTAAATCTTCGATCAGCACCGCAACCATCGGCATTGGCCATACCCGTTGGGCTACTCACGGGGCGCCGAATGACGTAAATGCCCATCCCCATACTGATCAAAGTGGCAACATTGCCCTGCTGCATAATGGAATTATTGAAAATTACACTGCTCTTAAGAAAACCCTTTTAGCCCGAGGTCATACCTTTAAAAGCGAGACCGACACCGAAGTACTTGCCCACCTTATCGGGGAATTTTATTCGAATGGTACTTCCATCACTGAAGCCGTTCGTCTTGCACTGAATGAAGTTGTTGGCGCCTACGGCATTTGCGTTATTGCCAAAGATTCTCCTCGCGAGATCGTCTGTGCCAGAAAGGGCTCTCCGATCGTGATCGGCATCGGAGACAACGAAAATTTCATTGCCAGTGATGCCACTGCCATAGTCGCTCATACGAGAAACGTCATTTATCTTTCTGATGGGGAGATGGCAACCATCACCGAGAATAGTGTTAAAACCCGTACCATCGGTGACGTCGAAGTCACCAAGGCTGTAGAAGAAATTACCATCAAGCTTGAAGAGCTTGAAAAAGGCGGCTACGAGCATTTTATGCTCAAAGAGATCCATGAGCAATCGGATACCGTTCATGATGCAATGCGTGGCAGGGTGATTGCCGATGAGGGAACAACTATTCTTGGCGGACTTCGAAATCATTGGGACCGCCTCCGCAATGCCCGCCGCATCATTATCTCTGCCTGCGGCACAAGTTATCATGCTGGAGTCATTGGCAAATACATGATCGAGCAGTTGGCTCAGATACCGGTTGACATCGAGTATGCCAGCGAATTCCGCTACCGTAATCCGGTCGTCAATAAAGATGATATCATGATCGTGGTTTCGCAATCCGGCGAGACTGCCGATACCCTTGCCGCAATGAAGGAAGGTAAGCGTAAAGGTGCAACAGTTCTCGGCCTTGTGAATGTCGTTGGTTCGACCATAGCGCGTGA
Organism: Kapaibacterium sp. (SeqCode); assembly: GCA_035712525.1. Lineage (GTDB taxonomy): Bacteria > Bacteroidota > Ignavibacteria > Palsa-1295 > Palsa-1295 > JAFDZW01. Next base: position 4,021 of record DASTAO010000009.1, on the reverse strand, counting down.
ATCCGATGGAGGTGTCTATATCCATGCCGGCCCTGAGATTGGTGTTGCTTCAACAAAAGCGTTTACTTCACAGGTAACGGTTTTCGCCTTGCTTTCCATAATGCTTGGCAGGATGAAGAGTTTATCGGTTGTCGATGGTAAGGAATATATCAGGGCACTTACCGAACTACCAACGCAGATCGAGGCATTGCTTACTAGTTGTGAAACACAGGTCAAAACGATCGTCAGCGAGTTTTCAAATGCCGCTCATTTCCTCTATCTTGGTAGAGGATATAATTATCCGGTAGCCTTAGAAGGAGCATTAAAGCTGAAAGAAATTTCCTACATCCATGCCGAAGGGTACCCGGCCGCCGAAATGAAGCATGGGCCAATCGCTTTGATCGATGAGAACATGCCGGTCGTTGTAGTTGCACCAAAGGATGACGTCTATGAAAAAGTAGTTTCGAATATTCAGGAAGTTCGTGCCAGAAGCGGCCGTATCATTGCCATTGCTAGTGACGGCGATAAAGACATTACGGAGCTTGCCGATTATGTCATTTACATTCCGAATACATTGCCGATGCTGGTACCGATCTTATCGGTCATTCCATTGCAGTTGTTATCCTATTATATGGCAACGGCAAGAGGCGCCAATGTCGATCAGCCAAGAAATTTGGCGAAGTCAGTGACCGTGGAGTAAAAAAGATACGTAGATGAAAAACGCGCCTAAGAACCTCGGCGCGTTTTTTATCTTGGAGTGATCCTGTAACTTATGACCGTCCGATACGGTAATCTTTTACAACGGCGTCGTCTTTAAGTTTTTCCATCCACGTGCGGAAGAAGTTTTCTACTTTTTCTTTCGTGAGTGATTCGAACAACTTCGGCTTATCGATATCATAAAGCTTTTTGTCCGACGGACGAATGCCCAATTTCTTTACGATGAAATATGCATTATTGCCTTTGATCGGCTGGCTGATCTCGCCATCCTTCATTTGATAATAGACGGCAGTATTGATATTATATTCTTCACCAAGTTCACGTGTTGATTCACCAGGTCCCATTGAAACGGCGATCGGGCGATAGTTTGTATCAACCGTTGCTAATTTCTCAAGCCCGTCACCGGGGCTCAGCATTGCTCTAAGTTGATCAGCTTTTTGCTTTACCGATTCAACCATCTTCTGGCGTGCCACGATACCAACGATCTGTTTTTTGACTTCTCCATCAAGCGGCTTAAAGCCTTTTGGTACGATCTCGGTTAATTGGGCAACAACCGTCATCTTGCTGCTCGGAATGCGAACCGGAACCGTGATATCACCAGATGAAAGATCGAAGATGTAAGCGGTGAACGGCTTATAACTAAAGATTGCCTGACCTTTTTTCGTCAAAGCCGGGACGTTTGAGATCACCCGAACATCCATGTCTTTTGCAGCCTGATCGAAGCCCTTCTTTACGGCCTGCTCACGAAAAACATTCGCTTGCTGCTGAGCCATTTTTGATGTTTGCGAGCTGGCATGAATATCTACTTGTACTGTCTGGACAACAACTTTTTTGCTCGTGCGCCCTAAGACAACAATGATGTGGTAGCCACCCGGTGCTTCGATCGGTCCGCTGAGTTCACCGATCGGTGCTTTTGCTGCAGCCGATATTACTTCCGGGAAGAAACCTTTATCCGGTACCCAACCCATATCGCCACCGTTACGGGCAGAAGGATCGGCCGAATGCTCGTGAGCGATCGCAGCAAAGTCGGCTCTGCCGGCCTTGATCTCACTCATGAATTGCTCGGCAAGATTCTTTACGCTATCTTTATTAGCTGAAGCCTTGAATGCAAGGAAAATGTCTTTTAGATGATAGGACATTCCACCGGTATCGACACTACCCGTGATGCGGACAACTTTCAAACCGGCCTGGCTCGGTGCAATAACTACATCGCCGATGTTTGCCGACATGATCGAATCTGGATTTGCAAATGATGACAAGTTACGGCCATCGAGTGCTGTCGAGCCCTGGAACGGCTGATCGGTATAATCACGAGCTAATTCCTTCAACGAGGAATCCGGTTCCGTCAATGGCAACGCCTGCCAGCGCTTTACAAGCGATTGAATACGATCTTTAGCCTGTGCCGAATCGCGAGCCGTGGCTTGCTCACGGAAGACTACGAACTTGATCTTGCGACCTTCGTCAGCTTTGTACTGCCACTTATGGTCGTCATAATATTTCTGAGCTTCAGCGTCAGTCACGCCTTTTATAAAATCCTGGTAATTTGCCATTGAAGGAGCAACCTTCACAACCTGAATATCCGCTTTCGCATGTTCGATATCATAGCGCTCCCACATTTCCGAGTTTGTCAAGCGGATGCTCGTTAACAAAACGCCCTGTAACTTCTCACGCTTGAGGCTTTCGCGGATGCGGGTCGTGATCGGTGCAACGATCGTATCGTTACGCGGATCGCGAAGCGCCTGCCAGTATTCCTGCTGATGGAATTGGCCAAGTGAATCGATAAAGCTGCGGCGAAGTTCTTCCGGCGGATTATAGAAAAGTCGGTCGCGAACTTCCTGATCGGTTACGGAAATACCGTATTCCTTCAACTGCTGCTCGAGCAGCTTCTGTGAGATAAGCTCGTCCCAGGTCTTTTCCGATACTTCCGCTTCCTCGGCGTCGTTAAGGGTCGTCTTTTTCTTTTCCGTCATTTCCTGCTGGCGGACAGCCTGAAAAGCATCCTGATACTCTTTATTCGTGATCGGAAGACCGTTGACTTCACCAATGGCATCTCCTTTCGGACCCGACTTAAACAAATCGCCTTGGGCGCCCCATTCGAAAACGATCATTAACAGAAATGCACCAGCAAGACCGGCGAATACCACCGTCATCTTCTCGCGCATTTTATTCATTATGGCCATACGTACAGCTGGGATATAAAATAAACAGAAGTTGCCTTCTTTAAAGCCAACTAATAGCAAAGATTAGCCCCGAGAAGTTCCATTTTTCAGCACAGGAAGGGCTACTGTCAAAAAAGACTCCTATAAAGAGTCCTGCCGCATTATACCTGCCGGAACCCTATGTAACTATCTTAATTATCAATGATATGACTGTGCACCACCTTGATTTGTGACACTCACAAAAAGGAATTAATGAATATTGTTGATAAATCAACCATCAGCTGGTGCCCGAATAATCACCTACAAATATACGAAATAGTTAGGAGTTTTCCAAAGAAAATTTATATACTTTTGCTGCTATTTGTCCACAAGTTTTCCACATCAAAACAACTCTTTCTCCCCCTCCTTTTGAAGGAGGGGGTTGGGGGGTGGTTGTAATTTTTCGGAATTACTCCTTCACCAGTTTTACCGATTTCACTTCCCCCTGCAACGTCACGATCCTCGCATAATACGCCCCGCTCGACCAATCCTTCGAAGCGATCCGCACCGAATGCTCCCTTGGTTCAAGATATCCCTGCCCATCAGTCCAAAGCATCCGCCCGAGTGCATCGTAGATTTCTATTTTTGCAACCGTCGGTTTAATGGCGGTGTAATGCAATTCGAGCTCATCCGTGAACGGATTCTTTACTGCGCTAAATACGGTAATGGCATTTTGATAAATATCGTATGCGCCACTGGTTACATCCCGCTGAAGGCCTCGCAGCCAGCCTTGACCGATTTGGTCGATATTTGGAAGTGTCGAATCGAATGGTGTGGTAGTAGCGTCTTTTACTGTGTCCTGCCAATAGCGTTGAAACGACTCCCATATAGATGTCATGTAAAAATGAAAATAATTGCAATAAGAGGAGTCAGCTAAATATTTCAGAATAGTCAGACAGGATTTATAATCTTTGGGCCAATTAGGTACGAACGTTCCTGCATATTGTGCAAGGTCAGCGCAAAAATATGTTGAGTCAGGGTTCAAATAGAGTACGGATCTTAACCAGTCACGATATTCAGGCCAAATAGTATCGCCCACCGCTTCCATACCTTGTACAGCAGATGTAATTTCAAGAAATTCACCCGGTGCGTCTTTTTCAAGATAGCATGTTTCAATATATCGACGA
>DASTAO010000008.1:0-5558 GCA_035712525.1 Kapaibacterium sp. (SeqCode) | reverse complement strand
AAGGGCAACAGTTTTTTTAATTGGACAGGAAAATCTGCAGGCAGGACACCCGCTTAAAGATTAGGCTACAAATATACGAAATAAAAATGCAAAATCCAAGTATTTATCAAAAATATATTAAAATAAATATGGAATTATTTTATAAACATATTAAATGAATTTTTACCATCCTTCTGACTTTGGAATCCTCACTTCTGATCGATCTCGAGGAAAAAGATTAACCTATAAATACCAGTTAAACAACCACTTCCTTCGCCGCCCTATCTCTAAGAACAAATCGCTGGACTTTTCCCGTATCGGTTCTCGGCAAAGCTTCAATGAACTCCACTTCGCGCGGATATTTATACGGAGCCAGTTCTCGCTTGACGAAATCCTGAATATCTTTGATAAGCACATCGTCGCCTTTCGTATCGGGCATGAGCACACAATATGCCTTCACGATCTGTCCGCGAAGTTCGTCCGGCTTCGGAACAACTGCCGATTCTTTGACGGCTTTATGTTCGTTGATAACGGCTTCGAGTTCGGGAGGCGACACATTATATCCGCCGGTGACGATGAGATCGTCATTGCGGCATTGATACGTAAAACTTCCATCGGCGTGGCGCACGAAGACATCACCCGGAATATTCCAACCGTCTTTCACATAGCCGGCCTGGCGTTCGGGCTTCTTTAAATAGCGACAACCTGTCGGGCCTTTGATGGCAAGTAAGCCTTCGGTCTCATCCGGGACTTCGTTGCCGTTCTCATCGACGATCTTTGCTTCATAGCCTGGCACCGGCTTACCGGTAACCCCACCTTTTGCTTCACCCGGAAAATTCGAGACAAAGATATGCAGCATCTCCGTCGAGCCGATCCCATCGAGTAATTCGCGGCCGTAAGTCTTTTTCCATTTTTCAAAGACCGATGCAGGCAACGTTTCCCCGGCGCTGACACCGATACGTAAATTCGAAAGATCGTATTTGCCGCCTTCATCGAGGCGCATCATCATATTGTAGCAAGTGGGTGCACAAAAGCCGATCGTGCATTTATAGTGTGCGAGCGTCTTGAGCATATTCTCCGGCGTGAACTGGTCGAGCAGCACCGTTGAAGCGCCGAAGCGAAACGGAAACACGAGTAAGCCACCAAGTCCGAAGGTGAATGAGAGCGAGGGGTGCCCGCTGAAAATATCCGTTTCAGTCGGATGCAAAATATTTTTTGCATAGCCATCGGCGATGGCAAGTACATCGTCCTGAAAATGAACAGTCCCTTTCGGATCGCCCGTCGAACCGGAGGTATAGCCGATAAGTGCAATATCCGAACGAGAGAGCACTTCAGGCTTGCAATCGGTCGATTCCTTCATCCAAAGATCTTCGAAGGATTCGTAATCTTTGTCAGAGCCATCGGCGATAAGGATCTTCTTCACCGTATCCATCGCCGGTTCTGCTTTACGGACTTCATCGATCGAAAGCGCATCGCAGATCACGAGCGAGCACTCGGCATCGTTCGTCCGATACACCAATTCTCGCGAGCGAAGCATCGGCATCACCATCACCGCGATCGCACCGATGCGAAGCGTGGCAAGCCAAGTTGCAACAGCCGTTGGAGTATTCGGAAAGCGAAGGAGGATGCGGTCCCCTTTTTGTACGCCGAGTTTGCGTAAGGCGTTACCCATCTGACCAACGATCGCACCGAGATCGCCATAGGTCAGGACGCGGTCTTTATAATAGATCGCCGGTTTATTTGCGCGGCCAGCTTCGATGTTTTTATCGAGCAATTCGACCGCAGCATTAAGCGATTCAGGATAATTAAAATCGGAAGTAGTATACACGCGTTCGCCCCACATGTCTTGTGGTGGCATCCCGGTGAGAAATTCAGCGTATGATGACATATGAAAAAAGTAGGGCGGACACTCTTGTCCGTCAATAAGACAGACAAGAGTGTCTGTCCTACTAAAATACAAAAAAAAAGCGGATAGTATTCCTACCCGCTAATGGAAGCTCACTCATGTCATTCCGAACGGAGCGAATGCGAAGTGAGGAATCTGTAAGGATACTACATTCTATGAAGCACTAAGCCTATTAAAGAGACGCGTCCTTACAGATTCCTCCCTTTGGTCGGAATGACAGCCAACAACGATTACTTGGTCACGACCATCTGCTTCGTCTGGCGAACACCTTCGGCTTCAAGGACAACGATATACGTCCCTGTTGCGAGTGAGGAAGCATTGAATGGGATCGAATGATCGCCTTCAGCGACTGTTGCATTCAGAATCGTTGCGACTTCTTTACCATCAACGGAAAGTAATTTCACCGAGACGGGTGCCGAATGATCCAACGAAAAATTAATGGCCGTCTTTGAGGTCACTGGATTTGGGACCAGACTTTTAAAAGTAAACATCGAGCCATTGTCAGCGACTGAGCCAAAACCAGCCGTGAAGAATGAGCCAACCATTCCCATATCAACGTGCTTAGTACATTTATATTTGTAATTGCCTTCCATCTTGACAATATACATAAATGTTACCTCGGTACCACCATACGAAAATGCATCCGCCCCTGATGGCACTGCGGTTGAGGCAAGTGGATGATCCGTAAAGTGGGACCCCTTATCGCCAGTCCAAACGATAGTATCCCCGACCTTTACTTCAAGTGAAGCAGGCACATACGTATACTGCAATACCGGACCGCCAAATTTAATGGTATCGACTGTTGCGAACGCAGTAGAAGAAATCACGCAAAGAGCTAAAAATAAACCAATACGTACCAGTTTGATCATAAGTATTTCAAATAGTTATTAAGTTAGTGCAAAATTACACATTTTTGGATGACCACTATGTAAATCCCATTGAAAACCAACACCAAGCCATCAACTGTACAATGAACTATTAATCATCGGATTTGTCGTTACACCCCGATAAAAGCACCGTAATTTCCGGTATGAAGAACCCAATAACAAACCTGCTTATCCTGTTTCTGCTCGCGAGTGCCACAGCAGCATTCGCTCAAAAAAATAATCCTGAATTTACCATTATGGGCATCATGCAGCATAGCGACCTTGAAGGCGGTTGCTGGTATGTCGATAGCCGTAGCGGGAAGTTTGAGCTTACCGGTTCACCCGCCGATCTGGCTACCTGTAAAGTCGAAGGACGGCAGCTAACCTTGAAAGTCCGACAGGCGAAGATGATGGCATCGCCCTGCATGATCGGGAAAATGGTAGAGATCGTCGAAGTGATCGATACTGCCTTTCATCCGCATAATCCCCCTGTTAACAAAATGAAGATCAGCGGGACGATGCACCGAACCAAGACTGGTTGCTGGTATGTGCTGACTGCCAAGAAAAAGAAATACGAGATCCAGGCGCCAGTACCAGGACAATTCATGAAGATCGGCAAACGCTATAACCGCTTATCGAATGTTGTTCCGGGTGAGGAAGGCAGCTGCAATATGGATGGAGTTATAATGATCTCGCAGCTTGAACCGGACATGAAGATAATCCCCAAGCAGAACGACCCGAGGTAAAAGCACTCTAATTAAACTGGGATTATTTCGAGCGGACGGGCTCGATCTTAACCGTACCGATCTGCTTCTTGAGCTTATCGATAACTTCGCTGCGCTTTAAGCCGACTTTTGCCTGAAAGAGGGTTACTCTGTACATCGGGCGAATCGTCGAACTGGTAAGATTTGAGTGGAAATGATCCGAATGCTTCCAACCCGTATCGCGCAACATTTCCTGGACGACTGAAACCTGAAGACGGGAAAGCGGGGTGGCAATCTTAATGGACGGTTCTTCAGAGCCCGGAGTAAGCTCTTTCTCCTTTGGTACCATTCTCATTCGAGTATATCTCTCTCTTTCTAAATAATGGTGCCGATGGTCGGCGGTCAGTTAGTAACATAACGGCTTCCTCAAAAAGTGCCGTATTTTTATGGCGAATGACCCGCAAAACCGCAGGCAAGAAAGCCATTAACTGCATAATAATCAGTATCTTACTGTCGATTGTACCGTCGGTCATTTTTTCGCAAACCCTTCAAATCACCCCAAAAAAGCTCATTTTAGTAACCTCCAATTTCGATTCGCTCGTCAGATCCTACGTCAAGAAAGGGTTTACCATTATACCAGGTGAGCGTCAGGCAGTTGGTATCTTTACTGATACCATCACCTTACAGGATGGATTTTCGATTATTCTCAGTTCGGCTCCGGCTGATACCGATTCCTGGCAACGGCAGATCGTCACGACCTATGGAAATTCCATTGCCAGCCTATTCTTTGAGACCGATCATCCGGATAGTATTTATAACCGATTCAAAACAGAAGGAATAGCGGTCATTCCACTTGAGTATTCTTCTGATTCGGCAATTGTATCCTTTGCCCTGGATTCATGCAAACCGGTCGATATCATTTTCCAGCGCTCACATTCGGCGAGTCGTGATTCGAGCATCACAACTCATCAGAATCATGTCTATCGCTTAGATTGGGTATTATTATCGGCAGGTAATAGAATGGAACAGATATTTAGGAAAATATTCGATATTACCGGAGCATTATTCTTTCATCAAGGCTGCTGCGATTATTGGAGAACGGGCCCGGCCGATGATTTTACCTTCTTTCGCTTCGAGCCGCTATTGCCAAAAGCGAATAATGATCCGTATTGGCTATCGATCGAGGCGGATAATTTCTATTTTGCGTATTAAAACTCCCCCTCCTTTTGAAGGAGGGGGTTGGGGGGTGGTTACTTCCACTTCCCCTTCGCCTCATCGTAATTCTTAAACATCATCGACTCAACCGGCTTTACGGTGCGGGCGTTATACTTCGCATTTGCTTTTGAATCATAGGGATTGATGCAATCGCCTTGCACGACAAAATAGATCAACTGACCGATCGGCATTCCGGCATAGATCCGTACCGGCTGCTTGACGGATATCTCGAGCGTCCAGGTATTACAAAATCCCACATCACCTTTACCAGCCGTAGCGTGAATATCAATACCAAGGCGGCCAACGCTCGATTTGCCTTCGAGAAACGGCACATGCTTATGGGTCTCGGTATATTCTTGAGTTACGCCAAGATATAAAGTATCCGGACGAAGGACATATCCTTCCGGCGGAATCTCGAAATGCTCGATCTCATTGTGCTCCCTTGCATCGAGCACACCGGTTTTATAGGTTGCCAGTGCTGCACCGAGATGGACATCGTAGCTATTCGAGCCAAGGTCTTCGCGATTATAGGGCTGGATCACAATGCTGCCGCGTTCGATCTCGGCAAGAATTTCCGCGTCGGTTAAGATCATCGAGTCGTGGGATAAAAATTTGAAGTGAAGCGGGTAAAACAGTGAAAGCGGGATAGAAGTTTGATTTGTCACTCAAGGATAGTGAGGCCTTTTGAAATGTCATTCCGACCGAAGGGAGGAATCTGTGGGTAGGCTATTCATAAACAGCTTTACAGCTTTTAAAAGAGCTACTATCGACACTATATTAAGCCCTCCTTTTCAAGGAGGGTTGGGTGGTTGATCCGTAACAATACTAATCAGTCAGTTGCCTATATGAGAAATCAACCACCCCAACCCCGCCTTGAAAAGGCGGGGC
>DASTAO010000007.1:0-4234 GCA_035712525.1 Kapaibacterium sp. (SeqCode) | reverse complement strand
AGATCAGCAATTTTTTGCCCTGAAAGGAAATCAAACGCAACAGGCATCATGCTATATTGAGAAATAAAAACGGCTACTGAATTATTAGGTGCAGGTATAATAGTAACTGTATCGGATAAAGTCTTTTCTTTAAAGGTACCTAGTAAGGTACCCGACTGAATATCGAAAGCACTTATAGTACTATCCTGTTTTACCACTACCGCATTAGAAAATTCTGAAAAGGTAGAGTTTCCCCAGTTAACACCAGCTATCGTTTGTTTCAAGGAACTGGTATTAATATCCCAAATTCGTAAAACACTATCAGCACCAGATGAGATTAATTGACGATTGGTATGATCAAGACACAGATAGTAAATAATTTGGTTTTGAACTATACCAAGCGTATCGACTCTCGAATTGAGCATGCCCCGTAAAACGATAGTAGAGGCATGTTTTTTTCTGTCCCAATAGCTTGTTATCAAGGTATTATGTATGTGGGTTATTGCCTTTATTTCCTCATTTGGATAATCGGCTGTATCTGGTATAGTGCTTGAATAAAAAAGAAGTGAATTAGTTGGATCCCATGCCGAGAATAAGTATCCTTTGTCGTTTGTAGTATGCTGAATGGTAAATAATGTATCTCCACTAAAAGAATAATCCATTAATACCGTCCCAGATGTGCAGGTAATTATCCGTTCGATCTTTTTTGTGTTCGTGTTCCAGATTTTGAACAACTGCTCAGGTCCAGAAGAACTTAACTGTTTCCCATCGGATGAAAAATCAAGGTAATTAACTTGACCACCATGCCCTAATCTTATCCATTCTAGATCCTGGCCAACCGCTGCTGATGATAGGAAAATAAAAATTGAACCAAAGAAAAACAAGACTAGCTTTCTCATTAAGAACCTCCACAAATAGTGTTTAGGGTAAACTTTCAGGGAGCATCTACCATTCCAATTCTTCTCAGCGGAAATAGGGCAAATATAGCTCCTAAGTTAGCACAGGTGCCCAAATTGTTAAATCTTTTTAAAAACTTGTATGGGCACCTGTTTTGTCGTATATTGGGATGTACATTTATGGGCACCTAATTCGCAGGAGTGGAATTATGAGTTAGGGGTTCTGAGTTCTTAAGCGGGTTATCAGGAGGATTGAAAATCGGTGGGTGTGTAAACTTATATTGTTGATTAACAATATAGTTAAGTACCCTCCAAATCAGAATCAACCACCCCAATCCCTCCTCGAAAAGGCGGGGCTTTTATAGAAATTTTTAACATATTTAGATAGATAAGCAATGGATGCAGCAGTAGCAGCTTCGAAAGCAAAGGCATTACAGATCGCGATGGATTCCATCGAAAAAGCACATGGCAAGGGTTCGGTCATGCGACTCGGCGATGCGCCGCACGTAAAAGTCGAGGCGATCCCGACGGGTTCGCTTTCGCTCGATGCCGCGATCGGTATTGGCGGTGTACCGCGTGGGCGTATCATTGAGATCTATGGACCGGAATCGAGCGGTAAAACGACGCTTTGTTTGCACATCATTGCCGAAGCCCAAAAACGCGGCGGCACTGCGGCCTTCATCGATGCCGAGCATGCGCTTGACATAAAATATGCCGAGCGTCTTGGAGTGAAACTTAACGAGCTTATTCTTTCGCAGCCGGAATTCGGCGAGCAGGCGCTCGATATCATGGAGCAGCTTGTTCGTTCCGCTGCTATCGACGTCATTATTATCGACTCCGTCGCTGCCCTTACGCCTCGCGCCGAGATCGAAGGTGAAATGGGTGATGCTCAGATGGGTTCGCATGCCCGACTCATGAGCCAGGCAATGCGCAAGATCACAGCTGTCATCGGCAAATCGAATACGACTGTTATCTTTACCAACCAGCTTCGTTCGAAGATCGGTGTGATGTATGGCAATCCGGAAACGACCACCGGCGGTAATGCACTGAAGTTCTATGCGTCGCTTCGTCTGGATATTCGTCGCCGCGATGTCATTAAAGAAGGCACCGAGATCATCGGTAATCGCGTCAGGGTGAAGGTCGTCAAGAATAAGATGGCTCCTCCATTCCGTGAAGTTGAGTTCGATGTGCTCTATAATGAAGGTATCTCGAAGCTTGGCGATATGATCGACGTTGCCATAGAGAACGATATTATTCAAAAGAGCGGGTCATGGTTCAGCTTTGCTGGTGAGCGTATCGGGCAGGGACGCGAATCCGTCAAAACCTATCTTAAGGAATATGCCGACTCCTTCAAATCCGTTGAAAATGCCGTAAAAGATAAACTCGGCATCGGGGTGGCTGCTACCATGAATGGTAATGGCGCTGCAGTTGCCGAAGAAGAAAAGGGCAAGAAGAAATAAGCATTTCCTTTTTGAATCTTGGTGTTCCTTCGTGCCCTTTGTGTTGAGATTTTTAACATGAAGGACACAAAGGTTTACTAAGGTACACTAAGTTAGGGGATTACATTGAAACCCAACGATCGCATCGGCTCTTATAAACTTCCTGTCGATACTGCGGCGATCATTTCCTCTATTGTTTATCAGAAGAAAGATAAACTCCGTGCTTCTGTTTTCGTAGCTGGTGAATTTGCATTCGGCATTAATGTTGCGAGCGTCGAACAATTCAGGCTTCGTAAAGGCGACGAACTTACTGCTTCCCTTCTCGAAGAACTGAGTTCGGTTGACGACCGAATAAGTGCCAAACGAACCGCCTCCAAATTCCTCAATGCCCGACGCCGATCTGAAAAGGAAGTAGTACAGAAACTAAAAGGCGAAGGATTTGCCGAGGAAATCATCACTGAAGTTACCACTTCTCTTATAACAGCGGGACTTATCAACGACGAAGAACTCGCCCAAGCTTTTATTCATGATAAGCTGCTAACTAAGGCAGCCTCGAAGCGCGAACTTGAGAATCTGCTGTATAAAAAGGGAATTTCAAAAACAACTATCGCAACCGTTCTTGCCGACCAGGAAAGCGATGAAACAGAGTTGGCACGGAAAGCTGCTGAAAAGAAATGGCCAACAATTTTGAGAAAAGAAAGCGACCCAAGAAAACGATCACAAAAGCTGTATGCTTTTTTGGCATCGAGAGGATTTGATCAGAGGACTATCAAGGAGACCGTTGGGAAAATGTCTGAATCAGAATTCTCAGAATTTGAGAATGGAACAGAATAATATTTTTATACCTCATAATCCCGATCAGCCTTCAAACTCATTTTGAATGCTGACTTCCCCGCTTTCTTCATCGACTGAGATATGCAATACATTCGGCCGGCAGCAGACGGTACAGTCTTCAACGAATTCCTGACGCAAGCCATTCTCGGCTTCGACAAACGTCTCGTTAGGCTCCCCGCAGACTGCACAATAGTAAGTTATTAGTGGCATTAGTTGTAGATCGCAGCGATGATAGAGTCGGTTTCGGAAAGATCGTCGAAAATATACTCCGGTTCATGTGGCAGTAACTCTTCGCGAGTAGTTCTGCCAGTAAGCGTCATCACTGCTTTCGCACCAATATGTTTCGCTACTAATACATCAGCGATGGCATCACCAATGATAACAATATTGGATGGATGAAAACCTTTCATGGAATTGAATTTCTCGATCGCGATAGGGCCGAGGTCATTTCGATCTCTGGATTCTATACCATAAGCTCCGAATTCGAAATAATGATACAGAGCGAATTGAGCAAGCTTTAATTCGGCGCAACGAGGAAGGTTGCCAGTTAATAATGCCAGCGTTGTATTATCACGCTTGGAAAGTTCTTCAACTAAATGATTGACCTTAGGAAGCAAAGAAAATGTTTGATGCGAGATATGACGCTCAAGTCGGGCAGGTACCCACTCAACAATAGCTGCTTCCTGTTCGAGGAATGTTTCCTCCGGTACTCCGGCACGTTCTATGACTTCTGCGATAATATTCTTATCTGTCTTGCCGGAGAACCGGTAATCTTCAAGAGAGATCTTCTTTGCAAAGAAATGCTCGGCAAGTTCTTCGAACATCCGATGCGGGAAGTCGTCGTTATAGATGGTCAATGTACCGTCAATGTCGAAGAGGACAAGCGTATGGTCTTTAGTAATCATTATCAGAGTAACACTTTATAAAGCCGGTATGTTTTCTGCTCCACATTTTATTGTATCTATTCTATGCAGATCGCCTCGTCGCGGCATTTTTCCAAGATCGTACAGGATTACGTCGGTAATTTCGATTCCTCTTCTCTGAAAGCTGTTTTCACTTGCCCTCCATTCGATGATGGCGATGGAT
>DASTAO010000006.1:0-4552 GCA_035712525.1 Kapaibacterium sp. (SeqCode) | reverse complement strand
GCTTTCCAATGCAACTCTTTGAAGGGCTACCCATTGCTTATTATACTTGTGATGCCAACGGATATCTGACGTCTTACAATGACATTGCGGTCGAACTATGGGGCAGGCGTCCTGAGATCGGAGCAGAAAAATGGAACGGTGCCTGTAAGGTTTATGCGCTCGATGGGACAGCCCTTGATAAAGAAGATATACCGATGGCCAATATGGTAAAAACGGGAAAATCGTCTCCTATCATCAAGTATGTCTTTGAACGGCCTGACGGATCGAGGCGTGTTGTTTCTCCACATCCGAAAATACTTTACAATTCCTTAGGTCAGGTAATAGGAGGATTTAACATCCTCATAGATGAAACCGAAACAGAATCATCATTGCAAGCGATCAGAAAATCAGAAGCAGATCTACGGGCAATTTTTGAAAGCTCAAAGGATGGGTATATTTTAATTGATCATAATGCCATCATTCTTACTTTCAATCATGTTGCCGAACGTCTATACCGTCAAGTTATTGGTCTACAATTAGAAATAGGAAAAACTGCTTACGAGGTTCTTCCGGATACCCTCCATGATTATATGGCTGCGGCGTTTAGGGCAGTACTCGAAGGTCAATCGATCGAGCGACAATCGGTGCACATTGGTCTTGATGGCAAGCAATACTTCATCCGTGGCTACTATAATCCCGTCAAATCGTCCGACGGAAGCATTATCGGTATCTGTATGGGAGTTTCGGATATTACGACTCAGGTGAAAACAGAAGAAAGCCTTCGCGAAAGTGAAAATCGTTTCCGCACTGTAGCCGATACTGCACCGGTAATGATCTGGGTTGCCGACACGGATAAATATTATAATTTCTTTAATAAAGGATGGCTTGATTTCAGGGGTAAGACCATGGAAGAAGAACTCGGCAATGGTTGGGCTGAGGGGGTTCATCCTGAAGATTTTGAGCGATGCATGGAAATCTACACCACTTCATTCGATGCCCGAACTGAATTTAAGATAGAATACCGTTTACGTCGTCATGATGGCGAATACCGGTGGGTTAGTGATATTGGTGTTCCGCGATATTCTCCGGATGGTTCGTTTAGCGGCTATGTGGGATCCTGTACCGATATTCATGAGCAAAAGCGGGCCGATGTCATATTACAAGAAAGTAAGGAATATTTTCAGACGATCGCTGATAATGCTCCTGTCATGATATGGACTGCGAAACCCAATCGCGAACGAGATTTTTTTAATAAACAATGGCTTACGTTTACCGGCCGATCGCTGGAACAAGAGCACGGTTCAGGTTGGATCAACGATGTCCACCCTGATGATATAGAAAGCTTTGTTTCATTATATAACAAGGCGTTTGAAATACATGAACAGTACACTACATTATACCGGCTACGTCGAAATGATGGAGAATACCGGTGGATATCTGCCGCTGGAATCCCACGGTTTTCTTCCAGCGGTGAATTTCTAGGCTTTATTGGGAGCTGTACCGATATTACCGAACAAAAAAACACTACTGAAGAACTGGAACGCCTCGTCAAGGAGCGGACACTCGAACTGCAACAAAAGAATGAAGAACTCAAGAGCCAAAAAGAATTTGTCGATACGATCATCGATGCTTCGATCGATAATATTACCGTCATTGATAAGTCTCTTCGGTACTTGACTGTGAATCGTGAAGTTGAAAAAATGTTG
This sequence comes from Kapaibacterium sp. (SeqCode), assembly GCA_035712525.1. GTDB lineage: Bacteria > Bacteroidota > Ignavibacteria > Palsa-1295 > Palsa-1295 > JAFDZW01. The sequence goes on along the minus strand of DASTAO010000006.1, from coordinate 2,867 downwards.
GGTCGCACCCGGGAAGATGTTGTGGGCAAAACAATGGAGGAGGTTTTTTCCTCTTCTATAGAAGCTCCTATTTTAAAACAAGTTCAACGAGCCTTAGCCGGCGAATATGTTCATGAGCTAGAATATTCGTCGATCCTTAATGGACGCCGATTCGATGTACACTTTATTCCGCTTCGCCGTCATGGGGAGATCTTTGCTTGCTTACTTATCAGTCATGATAGTACTGAACTGATTGAAATGGCCGAAAAGGTGAAAACGGCCAATGAAGTTCTCGAACAAAAAAATGCGGAGCTTGAGCGACATAGAAAATTTATCGAAGCCATTCTCGATTCTTCAATTGATCAGATCTGTGTTTACGATAAGAATGGCTGTTTCTTAATGGCCAATAGCACCTTCACGATCATGAGCGGCAAAAAAGAACAAGATATAATCGGCAAGACGATGCTGGAGGTATTTCCCGATCTGAGTAAATCAAAAATTTATGATGGATTGCAGCAGGCACTTCAAGGCACTGTTGTGGATAACATTATTTGGAACTCACCCGGCACAAAGCATATCTATAACGTTTTCTGTATTCCATTGATCGAAAATGGCCGTGTATTTGCTGCAATGTTAGTTGCACATGACAATACAAGTATTCTCGAAGCCTCTGAAAAAATTCGCCAAACGAATGTAGAACTTCGTCGGACGAATCACGAACTTGAACAATTCGCCTATGTTGCTTCGCACGATTTGCAAGAACCGTTACGTAAAATAACGATGTTCTCCGACCGCTTGAAAGAGAGCGCTGCTGCATTAGGCAGCACTGAGACGAGCTATATCAATAAGATCATCAATGCATCCCAGCGAATGGGCCAATTGATCAATGACATATTAAATTATTCCCGGCTTTCGAGTATGTCAGATCCCTATCATAAGGTAGATCTGAATAGAGCTTTTGAAACGGCCGTCTCCGATCTCGATCTTGTTATTGAAGAAAAGCATGCTGTTGTTACTAGCGATCGGCTGCCCGTGATCGAAGCTATCGGCCTGCAAATGAATCAGCTATTCCATAATTTGCTTGGCAATAGTTTGAAGTTTACTCGAAAAGATATACCACCGAAGATCCATGTTTCTGTATCCGAAGTCTCTGGTCAGGAGAAAGCTGCCCATGGTTTGAACTCAGGATTGACCTATTGCAAGTTGGTCTTTGTAGATAATGGAATTGGATTCGATCAGGAATACGCGCAAAAAATATTTGTTGTTTTTCAACGGCTGAACTCGCGAGAAGAATATGCCGGGACAGGTATTGGACTTGCATTATGTCATAAAATTGTCAGCTTTCATCAGGGAGCAATCTTTGCCGATTCGAAGTTGAATGCAGGCGCAACATTTACCGTACTCTTACCGATAGCGCAGAACGAATCTAAACGACCATCAAAAAATTCTCGCGGTTAAGACCCGAATGCCGATATTGCCAATTGATTCCTAACACCTCGGCAATTACTTGCTTTAAAGTTTGGAAGTCAGAAGGTTTTCTGATATAAATATTGGCTCCTTTGATAAAGGTCTCATCAATATCTTTTTCAGCAGAAGAGGTTGAATAAATTGCCACGGCAAGATGATTGAGTTTGGGATCGCGCCTAATTTCCATCAAACATTCCATTCCGCCTTTGCGAGGCATGTTTAGATCAAGAAAAATCAGATCAGGAAGCTTCGATGCCCGCAGGTGCAGATACTCCATTAGTTCAACTCCGTCAATGACAGTATCAACAACAGTTTGGATCTTCGATGCAGCAAGTGCATCAGTAAAGAACAGGCGGTCATCGGCATCGTCATCTGCTAAAACTATATGTAGTGCTTCAGGCATTTGGGTGGAAATGACAGAGAAGTTAACGGTATGGTTTTATGTTAGATACACAACGTCCTGACCAACAGGATGAGGTCTTATATTGTTGCATCTTTAGAGCCAGGGTTTGGGAAATGCAACCGATGTCATTCTAATCTATTGAGCTAACTCTCGTTTGCGTTTCATTATTTCTTTGAATCGAGACGGTGTAAGACCGGTAATTTTTTTAAATTGGTTGGATAAATGGGCGACACTACTATAATTAAGACGATAGGATATTTCGGTGAGGGTAAGTTCCTTCTCAAGAAGTAGTTCCTTAATACGCTCGATCTTTTGCATCATGGTGAAATGGGCGATCGACATGTAGGTCGCTTCGGAAAATAATGAGGTCAGATGCCCGTAGCTATAATTTAGTTTTTTACTTAAATAATCGGAAAGATTGACGCTTTCCAGATTAGCATCGGAATACACTAATTCTCTGATCGCTTCCTTGATCCGATCGACAAGCATGTTTTGTTGTTCCGGTAGGAGTTGGATATCGTAATAGGCAAGCGACTGTTCAAGGTCGGTGCGTTGTTCGGCTGTGAGGGGTTCATACAGCTCGATCTCATTTTGTGGACCCATTTCAAATTTGGCACCAAGCCGATCAAGATGGTCCTTAACGATCATCTTGACAGCGGTATTGAGTGAATAGCGATAATAAGCTTTCATAACGATGTCTGAGAGCTAACAATCGCGCATTGCAAATAATCTTCGAGACCATCAATTTAGTACTATTAAAAATGTTCTAATGGCCCATTGGCATGGATCACATGACAAGTTCTGCCTCCTTATCAATTGCCTTTGGAAAAAGAATCGAATTTTCGAGAAAGACATGTTGATGAAGGTCGCGTTCGAATTCTTCAAGCTCCTTATAAGTAACTTTCATCGTTGTGCAGGCATCTTCTGGTGGTTGATAATTGTTTAAGAGTGCCCTTATTTCTGCAAAGATATCACCAGCTTCTTCATGATCATGCCTCATAGCTTCGATGGGATTACG
>DASTAO010000005.1:0-9778 GCA_035712525.1 Kapaibacterium sp. (SeqCode) | reverse complement strand
CCCAAACGCGGATGCTGATGGCATCGACAGCCTTAAAGTCAGCCTGCATACCTTCCATCATGATCTCATGGTTTATATTGACCATGTGAGCGTGACGGGGTTTGATGCGATTAACAACCGACATCATTTCCTTGCGGGTCTGAAGTTCATTTTCCTGTGCCTGCATGCAGTAGATCGAGACGTCGGCAAGCTCGAGATCGTCGAGGATTTCCTTTGGCATGTGCTGGAGCGGACGTTCGGCATAATCTTCTACTACGAACGTATGGACATTGGCTCCCATGGAGACTAATTCATCGTACAGGCTGGAAGCGATCAAGAGGGTCTCATTATCGGTGATGAGGGTGACTCGCTCGCCACTTTGCACGCGGAGGCAGGTATGAATGGCGTTTTTTGCCGCCTTTACATAACCTGGGTCGTAGGTCCTATTTGCTAACGATGTTTTTGTAATAGTAGAAGCTTCCATATTAATACAATAATAGTAGAAATAATAAGATACTCAAAGGTAAACCAATTGAACGCCGATGCTTAAAAGTTAGCTCCCAATGGCGGACACCCCCTGTCCTTATTTAAGCTCTTTTGCTAATTTGTGGAAAGCCTCGTAGAGTTCGGCAATTACTTTGTTGCCGCTCGCTTGTAAAGCTGCTTTATTTTTTTCAATCGTTTTGATATCATTTCTTGCCATTGGGCCGGTTAGGATGTCTTTTGAGCGATAGTTTAAGACATTCGCCAAAGATTTTGTCATTAAAGGAGTTAAAGACTGCTTGAATTCGATAGGCTTGAGCTTTAGCCCTGTCGATAGCTTTTCTATGGCACCCCCTAAAAGGGTAATGAAGTTGGCAGCAATAACGGCAGTAGCATGATAGAGAGGGAGCTCAGATTCGGAAAGATAGATAAGCCGGTGTGCGCTGAGGGCTTTGCAGAATTGCTCGGCAAACTGAAGAGCATTTTTTTCATCAGATTCTACACCGAAGGTAATATGCTTGAATAAATCAGCTGATGGCTCCGCGAATGTTTGGAGGGGGTGAAGCATGAGCCTGCCAACCCCTTCGTGATCAGGTAATATACTTGAAGGTAACGATCCGGCCGAATGAACGACCAGTGTCAGGTTTTGCCCACACTTTGCAATGGCCTTTTTTGCTACGGCTGAAATCGATGCATCCTTGCAGATGATAAAGAGGACATCCGGCCCACCGACTTTCGAAAGAGGCGCAAACGACTTGCTTCTGGCTGGAAGGTGCGAGTGCAGCTTATACTGCTTTGTCTTTTTTATTGCAAGAGCATAAGAAGTCCCCAGCCGGCCTTTGCCGATTATGGCAATGGAAACGGGACTCTTTGTTCTGCGTATAGTTGTTTTATGCGCTCTTATTTTTTCCAATTTTAATCTAATTTCTACAAAATTATGGCAATAAAAGTCGGTATTAATGGATTTGGCCGTATCGGCCGTTCGGTTGTTCGCCGTGCAATGGAGATCGGCGGATTCGATTTCGTCGGAATTAACGATCTCACGGATGCAAAAACCCTTGCCCATCTTTTAAAGTATGATTCAACACAGGGCAGATTCAATGGCGAAGTTAAGGCCGATGGTAACGACCTCATCATCAATGGTGACCGACTTAAGATCTCAGCTGAACGTGATCCCGCAAATTTAAAATGGGGCGAACTCGGTGCCGATATTGTCATCGAAGCAACCGGTATTTTTGCTTCACGTGAAGGCTGCCAGAAGCACATCGATGCCGGCGCAAAGAAAGTAGTATTGACTGTACCGCCGAAAGATCCGGTCGATGCCATGGTCGTTCTTGGCGTCAATGATAATGTTCTTACCAAAGACCACAAGATCGTCTCGAATGCATCGTGCACGACGAACTGCCTTGCTCCGATGGTGAAAGTGCTCAATGATGCATTCGGTGTTGAATATGGTTTGATGACGACCGTTCACTCGTATACTAACGATCAGAATATTCTCGATCTTCCACATAAAGATCTTCGCCGCGCCAGAGCTGCTGCATTAAATATCATCCCGACTTCAACCGGTGCTGCTCGTGCTATTGGTACCATCATTCCTGAACTAAAAGGGAAGCTCGATGGTACTTCGCTTCGTGTGCCGACACCAACAGGCTCTATCACCGATCTTGTAGCTCAGGTAAAACGCCCAGTTACGAAAGAGGAAGTTAATGCTGCATTCAAAGCCGCAGCTGCTAGCAACCTCAAAGGAATTCTCGATTACACTCAAGATCCGATCGTTCTTGCCGATATCGTCGGCGATACCCATTCCTGTATTCTCGATTCGCAGGAGACGATGGTGATGAACGGCACGATGGTGAAGATCCTTGGCTGGTACGATAACGAATGGGGCTATAGCTGCCGCGTTGTCGATCTGATCAAGAAGATGGCTGCACTGTAATTTTTCTTCTGTCACTATTCAAAGGGCGGGGCAAAGCCCCGCCCATTTAGTTTATATGAATTTCAAAACCATTAACGACATCGACGTCGCCGGCAAGCGAGTGTTTCTCCGCGTAGATTTTAATGTGCCCTTGACGAAGAGTGCTCCGTACACGATAACCGACGATACAAGAATCACGGCCGCATTGCCAACGATCAAAGTTCTTTTAGCAAAAGGGGCGAGGCTTATCATTGCGAGTCATCTTGGTCGTCCGAAAGGTGCACCGGCAGTTGAGTTCTCCCTTGCGCCGGTTCGCGAACGGCTTGCATCGTTGTTGGGTATGGAAATTCAGTGGTCAGGGGATTGTATTGGTGAAGAGGCCAGTGCGAAAGCCTTAGCATTGAAAGACGGCGAAATGCTTCTTCTCGAAAACCTTCGCTTTCACAAAGAAGAAGAGAAGAACGATCCTGAGTTTTCTAAGCAGCTTGCTTCACTTTCTGAAGTGTATGTCGATGATGCATTTGGCGCTGCGCATCGTGCCCACGCTTCGATCGAAGGGATTACTCATTATTTATCAGTCAAGGCCGCAGGATTATTATTGGAAAAAGAGATACAGTATCTCGGAGCTACCGTTACAAATCCGAAGCGTCCGTTCGTTGCGATCATAGGCGGTGCGAAGATCAGCGGAAAGATCGATGTTGTTAATAGCTTGCTTGGTAAAGCCGATGCGGTGCTTATCGGCGGAGGAATGGCTTATACGTTCTACAAATCACAAGGTCTTGAAATAGGCAAGTCGCTTTGCGAAGAGGACAAAGTGAAAATGGCGGAAGAACTTCTTGAGACTGCGCTTCAGGATGGCAAGACATTGTTACTTCCGGCTGATACAGTTGTAGCCGATAAATTTGATAATGAAGCAAATCGTAAAACGGTATCTGTAAATGATATCCCAAGTGACTGGATGGGAATGGATATCGGCGATGAATCGATCAAGCAATTCCGGGAAGAGATCTTGAATGCTAAGACGATAGTCTGGAATGGTCCGATGGGTGTCTTCGAAATGCCGAATTTTTCGCGTGGGACAATTGCAATTGCGAATGCCTTGGCTGAAGCAACCGCAAAGGGAGCAACGACCATCGTTGGTGGTGGGGATAGCGTTGCGGCGATAGAGCAGACCGGACTTGCCGATAAGATGAGCCATGTTTCGACTGGTGGTGGAGCGAGTCTTGAGTTTCTCGAAGGAAAAGAATTACCGGGGATAAAGGCGCTTGGGTAGTTTTTTAGTTTTGGTGATTCATTTGCATTGTCATTCCGAGTGAAGCGAGGAATCCCCTTAAGTATTCGCGAATACCTCAGAGGATTCCTCATTCTGCTTCGCTACATTCGGAATGACAACTGATGACTACGAACTAAGAGCCCATCGCTCCCTTAAGCGCGGCTTTAATCAAACTCTCTACCTTTTCTGCATCTTTCGGATTCGATCTGATCACATCTCGTATTGCCTTTTCGGCGGTTGCTCGATTATAGCCGAGTGAGACTAATGCCGAAAGAGCTTCGGAGCGAACATTGGAGGTGCCATCTCCTTCATCGCCCGCCAACGAGCTTTCATCTTTAATCAGTTTATCACGAAGTTCAACAATTAGTCGCTCAGCTGTTTTCTTGCCGACTCCGGGAATGGCGGTTAACGTGATAAGGTCTTTATTAACGATCGCTTCTCGGACTTTCGGAGCTGCAAATGCGGAGACGATTGCAAGTGCCGTTTTAGGGCCGATGCCACTTACGGCGACTGAGAGATCGAATACATCGCGCTCCTGGGTGCTGGAAAACCCATAGAGCGTCTGGGAATCCTCGCGAATGATGAGCCGCGTATAGACTTTATATTCATTGCCAACGGCAGCCGCTTGTTCGTAAGCAGTCTGGGTACAGAGAATATCATAGCCGACGCCGCTTGCTTCAATGACTAAAAGCGTGGGTTCTTTTTGCAGCAGGATGCCTTTGATTGATGAAATCATTTCAGTGCAAAGTTACGAAATACTACCGTTGCAACTCAACTGTCGGCTACTACGGGCGTATATTTGTAGAATAACTTATATTCTCTGCCTCAAATTTTGACTGCCAGCCGAAATACGTATTCTAAAGAGATACCAACAGCCGATGTTCGTGAATTCGTCCTTCCAAACGGTATTCGTATTGTAAGCGAACGGATTTCCGGTGCCGCTTCGGTTGCCATGGGCGTCTGGATCGGAGCTGGTTCTCGCGATGAAACCCCTGATGAATATGGCACCGCGCACTTCATCGAGCATGTTGTCTTCAAAGGGACGAAGCATTATTCGATGAGAGAGATCATGCAGCTTGTTGAGTCCCGCGGAGGAATGCTTAACGCCTTCACAACAAAAGAGCAGACCTGCTATTATACCTGGACCCGAATTCCATATCTCGAAGATGCTTTTTCAATCGTAAGCGACCTCGTATTATATCCTGCTTTTTCTCCTTCCTCGATCATAAAAGAACGGGGAGTAATATCCGAAGAGATACTCGGGCTTGAAGATGAGCCGGATGAATTGGTGTTCGATCTTCTTGAGGAAACGATCTTTGCAAAGAATGGCCTCGCACATCCGGTGATCGGTACGGTCGATTCGATCTCGAAAGCTACCGGTAAATCGCTTCGGACATTTCACTCGAAGTACTATGCTGCGAATAATATCATCATCGCAGCCAGCGGAGCACATTCGCATTCCGAGTTTTTTAGATTGGCAAAAAAATATTTCTCTGCGGCTGAATCGAAGACGCTAATCTTTGATCGGCAGGAAGTCCCGCAAGAACTGGCAAAAGGTAAACGCAAGAAGATCAAGCGCGAAGGAAGTGGCCAAACCCATTTGATCCTTGGGGGCAGTTCGCTTGGAATGAATGATGAGCGGCTTCCGACGCTGAGTGTGCTTATTACCTTGCTTGGTGCGGGAATGTCGAGCAGGCTGAACCTGAGACTTCGTGAAGAACTGGCACTAGCGTATGAGACGACGGCATTTCATTCACCGTTTGCTGAGGCCGGAGTCATCGGGCTCTATGCCGCCATCACTGGTCGCAATACAAAGAAGACCGAGGAAGAAATGCGAAAGATCCTTCGCGGCTTATTTACGAAGCCGGTGAATGCCGATGAACTGCAGCGAACAAAAGAGCAGGTGATCGGGTCGATCCTGCTTGGGCTTGAATCGACGACGGCGCGATTAATGCGAATGGGGACGCATTTATATTATTACAAACGATACGAGACCCTTCAATCGGAAATTGCGAAGGTCATGGCTGTCACCAAAAAAAATGTCAACGATCTCGCCGAAGAGATTTTTGGCGACGAAACGAAGCTTTCTGTTGTTTCCATCGCTTCTCACTGAGTTGTTAAAAGTATGATTATCGGAGTACCACGCGAAATTAAAACAAACGAGAACCGTGTCGCTCTCACCCCAAGCGGTGCTGAGATCTTAAAGAATCACGGTCATAGTGTCATCATCGAGCAAAATGCCGGCGTTGGGTCGGGATTTAAGAACGAAGATTATACGGCTGTCGGAGCAGAGATCATCGCTACGGCAAAGGAAGTCTTCGATCGTGCTGAAATGATAATGAAGGTCAAGGAGCCGATCGCTCCTGAATATCCGCTCATCCGCAAAGGACAGGTGCTCTTCACCTATTTCCACTTTGCTGCCGACCGGACGCTTACCGACGCTATCATTAAGTCGGGTTCGATTGCCATTGCATACGAAACCGTCCAGAAATCGGATAATTCACTTCCGCTGCTTATACCGATGTCGGAAGTTGCCGGAAGAATGGCACCCCAAGAAGGCGCTAAATATCTTGAGAAGGCTCAGGGCGGTAGAGGAATTTTGTTAGCCGGTGTTCCGGGTACTGAACCTGCTGAAGTAGTAGTCCTCGGAGGTGGTGTCGTTGGTACGAATGCAGCGAAGATCGCTGCTGGCCTCGGCGCTCATGTCACCATTCTCGATGTAAATCTTACTCGTCTTCGTTACCTCGACGATGTCATGCCGAAGAATGTCGTGACGATGATGTCGAACCCGTACAACATCCGCAAGGTGATCAAGAAGGCTGACATTGTGATTGGTGGAATTCTTATTCCCGGTGCTAAAGCTCCGCGCCTTATCACCCGCGAGATGCTTAAGGATATGAAAGAAGGCTCGGTTGTTGTCGACGTTGCTGTCGATCAGGGCGGCTGCATCGAAACCTGCAAGCCGACGACTCACGAGAATCCGACATTCGTTGTCGATGGGGTTGTCCATTACTGCGTTGCTAATATGCCGGGTGCAGTGCCAATGACATCAACCATTGCGTTGACAAATGCAACACTACCGTATGCAGTGCAGCTTGCGAACGAAGGATACGAGAAGGCTATCAGCACGAATCCTGAGCTTCGTTATGGGTTGAATATCATCGATGGGCATGTGACCTACAAGGGTGTTGCCGATGCGTTTAATTTGAAGTTCGAAGACTCACTGAACTTTATCAAGTAATGCCAAAAGTTACGATCGACGGGAAAGAGTTCGAAGCGCAGGCCGGACAAACGGTCATTCAGGTCGCGCTTGAGAATGGGATCGATATTCCGCACTTCTGCTGGCACCCTGCATTATCGGTCGCCGGTAATTGCCGTATGTGCCTTGTCGATGTTGAGAAGATCCCGAAACCATCGATCGCTTGTGCTACGACGGTTTCTGAAGGTATGGTCGTCCATACTCAGAACGAGAAATCTTTGAAGGCTCGTGAGGATGTGATGGAGTTTTTGCTCGTCAATCATCCGCTCGATTGCCCGATCTGCGATGAAGCAGGACAGTGTAAGCTTCAGGACTACGCCTTTAATCACTCAAGAGGCGAATCCCGTTTTGAAGAAGAGAAGAACCATAAAGATAAGCGTGTACCGTTCGGTCCGAATGTGCTTTTCGATGGCGAGCGCTGCATTTCTTGCTCACGATGCATTCGCTACGGGCAGGAGATCGTCGATCAGCCGGTACTGACGTTCGTTCAGCGCGGTGATCATGTAACGATCCAGCCATTTCCGGGCACTCAGTTCGATAACGATTATTCGATGAATGTCATCGACATTTGTCCTGTCGGTGCACTGACGAGCCGCGATTTCCGCTTTAAGGCTCGTTCGTGGGAAATGTCATTCACGGAGACGGTTTGTCCTAGCTGCTCTCGAGGATGCAGTATGCGTGTCGGTGTTCGTAATAACGAGATCATGCGACTCGAGCCGCGACCGAATCCGAATGTCAATAATTTTTGGATGTGTGATTATGGTAGGCTTGAAAGCTATCCGCCGGTTAATGCCGAGGATGGAGTAAGCGGTGCCTGGATCAATGGTGAAAGCGCGACTCTGAGCGATGCCGTTGCAAAAATCGCAACTGAACTTAAGAAATATAAAGCAGAAGAGATCGCTTTCGTTGCTTCTGCCGGTGCGACGCTTGAAGATAATATGGTCTTCCTCGAAGCGGCAAAGCAAAAGGGAGCAAAGTACATTGGGTACTTTGAGCATATTGTTGGCAATGACGATCCGAAATTGCTCATCCGTGCCGATAAGAATCCGAATGCCTATAGCATGAAGGTTCTTGGCATCAAGCCATTCGGCGATGAGTTTGCTTCGGCACTATCTTCAGGTAAGATCAAAGCAGTTTATGCTTTGGAAGATAGAATGTTTGCTCAGACTCCACTTGCGACTGCTAAGCTTGAGTTCTTTGCCGGGCATTTGACGAATACGTCTCACGTCCCGACAGCATCTTATAAAACCAGTGTAATTCTTCCTGCTGCAAGTTGGGCAGAGAAGGAGGGAGTGCTGATCAATTTCGAGGGCTGGGCGCAAAAACTTACCCCTGCCATCGAGACGACTCACGTCGTTCGCGGCTTCGATAATCTTTCTCAGTCGCGTCTTGATAGGTTTGGCTCACCGTTTGATCGATGGGCAAATGGTAATAAACGCGATGCTTTGGAATCGTGGCGATTGACGCAGGACGTTGCGAATGCTCTTGGTGCAAAGCTTGACTACCGGTACACCGAGGACGTGTTTGAAGCTGCTGCTTCAAAGCATACTGAGTTGAAAGGACTTTCGTATGATTCTCTCGGTTCATTAGGCAAAGTTCTTAATGGAATTGATAAGCCCTTCAAAGAGTCGTTCTATCGGGAAGTGTATCAGCTTGATACTGTAGACGTGATTCCGTTGGAGATAGTTTAATGCCGGAGATAAGCAGGTTCTTTGGAATGGTTATCACAATGTATTTCAAGGATTATGCTCCTCCTCATTTTCATGTAAGATATGGAGAGCAAAAAGCGCTAATTGACATTCAAACAGGCGGTATTATTGAAGGCGAATTAAATAAGACTGCTTTGAAGCTTATTAAGGAATGGACAAACCTTCATCGGAGCGAATTGTTAAGCAACTTTGAGGAAGCTCAAAAGCGAGATCCTCAATTACAAAAAATCGAACCATTACAGTAAGATATGATACATCAAATCCGAAAAATTGTTGCGGTGCATGATTTGGTGCTTGCATTGGAATTTGATGCCGGAGAAGTTAGGCAAATAAATTTCGAGCCTGTTCTGAAGGAATGGGGTGCGTCGCCAGATAGCATTTATCGGGAATTATTGGATGTAAATAATTTTCGCAAAGTCCACGTGACCCCTGAGTGGGAAACGATCTACTGGGAAAACGGCATCGATCTCGATCCGAATGTGCTGTATGATATGAGTATTCCTGTTAATCAAGTGAATTAATGGTAGTTGAAGCTCTCATAAAAATTGCGATCTTATTGCTGACCGTTCTAACGGCGGTAGCGTATCTCGTATTGCTCGAACGGTGGATCAGTGCTTGGGTGCAGGATCGTATCGGCCCGAATCGTGTCGGTCCGCTTGGCCTGTTGCAGCCGGCTGCCGATGTATTGAAGCTGTTATTAAAGGAAGATATTCGTCCTACTTCTTCGGAGCATTGGTTTCATTGGCTTGCTCCGGTTATCTCGATCACTGTTGCGCTTAGTACGTTAGCTATCGTGCCGTTTGGGGCGTCGCTTGTGCTCGGCGAGCATACGTTCTCGATGGCAATTGCGAGCAATATCAACGTTGGTGTACTGTATATCGTAGCATTAACCAGCGTTGGTGTGTATGGCATTACGCTTGCCGGTTGGTCGAGCGGTTCGAAGTATTCATTGCTTGGTGGGCTGCGTTCGAGTGCTCAGATGATCAGTTATGAACTGACGCTCGGTCTTGGCTTGATCGCCGTCGTAATGCTTTGCGGAACACTCGATCTTGGCGGTATCGTCCGTTCACAGATCGATGGTGGTTGGAATATCATTCGCGCTCCATTAGGATTTTTATTGTTCATCACTTCATCCTTTGCCGAGACGAACCGTCAGC
>DASTAO010000004.1:0-2174 GCA_035712525.1 Kapaibacterium sp. (SeqCode) | reverse complement strand
CTTTGACATTAGTCCTTTTTTATTCGAGGCGGTGCGCTTGAGTTCTTCGAGATCGAGCGGTGGTAAGAATTTCTTATTGTATAACTGCTGTGCAATACCGAAGACGTTGAACATGAAGTAATACAATGCAACACCCGACGGCAAGTTATTGAAGAGCACTGTCATCATGATCGGCATGATGTAGGCCATCGTTTTTTGCTTCGGGTCGGTCGTCTGGAAGATCGACTGGATAAGCATTGTCGCGCCCATGAGCAGTGTGAGTCCCGAAAGCTGCTCGCCTAAGATGGGAACATGTCCGCCGAATTTTATCAATCCATCCGGCACGGAAAGATCGGTGATCCAGCTAAAGAACGGAGCTTGGCGAAGTTCGATAACATTACGAAGCACTGCATACAATGCAAATAAGATCGGCATCTGCAATAGCAGCGGCAAGCAGCCACCGGCGGGGTTTACGCCGTAAGTTCGGTAGAGCTTGAAGGTTTCTTCCTGTTGTTTTTTCGGATCGTCTTTATGCTTCTCTTTCATCTCGTTCATGATCGGAGCAAGCGCCTGCATCTTACGCATTGCTGCCATCTGTGATTTCGAGAATGGCATCGTTACGAGTTTAATAACGATCGAGAAGACGATGATCACGAGTCCCCAGTTCGCAATGAAGCCATGTAGCCACATGAAGAACGGGAAGAGAATATAGATACTGATCGGACGAACGAGGAAGCTCCAGCCGAAATCCATTACACCGGTTAACGGCGGAGTCATCTCATCGAGACGATAATACTCTAACGGTCCGAGATAGTAATTGACGGCGATCGAATCTTTCGCTGCAGACGTGATCGGCACCGATACGTTCAGTGCATAGCGTTCGATGTGGCCGGCTTCGCCCATCGAGACTGCTGTGCCGGACATATCAGTCGTTACCGGACGCGGATAGACTGGGATAAGCGCTTGTAGAAAATACTTGGTGCGGCTTGCGACGAATTCCACGTCGCCATTGAACGTCTTATGAACCGGCTCGCCGACTTTATTCGCGTCGATCTCTTCTTCGCCCGATTTCATCATTGCGATCGCCTTGGCTACGCTTGATTCATCGTCGAGATGCTTCTCGTTATAGGGAATCGGATTATCGGCGCTCAGCGAGTAACGATAACCTGCGACCTTCGTCGCAAGGCCACTGAGCTTATACTCGATGCGCATCGTGTAGTTATCCGAATAGATATGGATAAGCTTTTCGATCGTGCCGACGCTATCCACTTTCGCGACCATCCGGATCGTGATCGAATCGTGATAACCGAGCGTCTTTTGCGAGTTATCTTCGATCGCGAAGTACAGGTCTTTGGTCGAAGCTTTTCTGCCATCGCTGGCGACAAAATCGAGATTCACATCGCCCGTATGCACCGTGTGATCGACCATCTCGAGCGGGCCCTGCATGTAGGTCTTGTAATTTTTCAGTACCCAGCTTACGACGTTACCGCCATGCGAGGAAATAACAGCGCTGACGAGCGGGGTTTCCACGAATTTCGTGACCTGCGCCGTATTCGTATCCGTCGGGATAACAGCCGAGCGCATATCGGCCGGCTGTGCAATGGCGGCCTGAGCTTGCGGGCTTTTGGCGGTAGTATCGGCTGCGGCGGTGGGTTTTGGGGCAACCGGCGGTACTTTTTTCGGCTGATTATACATCATCCAGGCGAAAAACACCAACATGATAAGCCCGACGCCGATTATCGTAGAACGAGAAGAATTCATTACCTAAAAAAACGCCCTTCTAAAGTTAGCCCCGTAAAACGCGGGCTACGGGTGGTTCGTTCGGAAGACGTTGGGAGGTCATTAATATTGTATTTGCCCAGCCGTTGCTACGCCCATCACCCCGCCCACCATTGAAATGGTGGGCTATATATCATTCTGTCCTACGGACGTTTTTTCGTGCGGAGCACCGAAGGATATATAGCCCACGAATTCATTCGTGGGCGAGCTTGATCTCATCCCGTAAATCCAAAAATCACCCCAAATCCTGGTTCAGACGATATTTGATCGCCTCCGCAAGCACCTCAAGATTAATATCGCTTAGCTTTTTGAACTTGATGCAATAGCCCGTGACGGTTGCTTTGCCGATGGTTTTGCCATAGGTGTTGGCTAAGAATTTCTTATCCTCGAGGCCCATGATATAGACCGAGATCCCG
>DASTAO010000003.1:0-2487 GCA_035712525.1 Kapaibacterium sp. (SeqCode) | reverse complement strand
ATCAAAATTGATTGAATCACTTAACTCAGGTACGATTGATGGCATTCCTGCGCTTTATGGTAAGCGCTTCTCAAATATCTTAAACGAGTATAATGTGAATAAGATGGGCACTTGGAATAAAATCACTTTCTTATCTGATGCCCTCAATTTCCAAATTGAGCTATGTGAGAAGAAAGCCTTTGAAACTAGAAATCGCCTTGCTCATGGGACATTCCTGAATCCCTATGAGGGTAATTTTGATCAAAATCAAAAAGAACTTGACAATTTAGGTTATGTAACGAATCTGTTTAATAAGTTGGTATTACGAATGGCGGGATATATTGGTAATTATGTTAATTATTCAAATAATTGGGCGGTTGACAAACTTGGGTAACTCGTCGATCAAATGCTCGAAAACAAAAAGCTGTATGCGTTGACGGAAGAAGAAATTAAAATTGTAGAGGGAAGATGATAAATATAAGTTTTGAAATACTCAAGAGCAATCTTAACTGCTGTGATTCGTCAAAAACTGGTTGTGGTACTTCAGGATGCAAGCGTTCCGAAGGAAGAATTCCAAGAGGGCTATACTTCGAAGAGAGAGCGAAGGATAGCCCCTGTACAGTTGTTGTCGGCATGAATCCAAGTCCCGCCGATGAAAAAGAATGCGACCATATCAAAAATAAGGCTAATCAATTTGAGGTATGGGAAAAATGGTTTTCTAAAAGTAATGGCGTACTACAGTCTTATTCATACTATGTTAATACCCGATCGTTTCTTAATGCATTAGGGTGCAAAGGAGATATTCTCTGGACAGAGTGTCACTATTGTGAAGAAGATAGATTCGATATAGATGTAGCAAGAGTATGTATGAATCAGCATCTTAATCAACAACTTAGCTGGGCTAAGCAAAAGTTTGGCGATAACTATTTGGTTCTAGCATTAGGCGAAGTAACCTATGAATTATTGCGAATGCATCCAGAATTTACTTCTCTCATCCCAAAGCTAATAGGAATTTATCATCCAAGCGGTCGCCAGGCTTGGAGGTTGGAAGAAATGTTTATTCCTTTCGAAGATCGACAATTCTCAGAAAAGACTGGATTGTTTGTACAATCAAAAAAAGACGAAGGACCTTTTTTTATAAAAACAAAGAACATTTCAGGATAAAATTACTATGTGTTAATTCATATCATGCAGCAAGCGCGAGAGCACCCAACTCGAGCTTTCGCCGCGACAATCACTCCGTTTTTGGAGTCACTACCGGTTCATCATGACCGGTGCAGAATTTCCAGTCTTCGTTTCAGCAAGACAAATACCAATGCCACAGGAGCATCGTTGCGATCGTTCGGTTCGGTTGCCAGGCTTCGGCGATTGTGACGATCGTTTCTTTAGGAGTTTCTTTTGGGATGTTTTTTACTTGTCTGAGTGCGTTTACTGCTGCCAGATCGCCGGCGGGAAAAATATCTGCGCGCTGCAGAACGAACATGAGATAGACATCGGTCGTCCAGTTGCCAATACCTTTTAAGCCTGTCAGGATCGTTCTGATCGCATCGTCGGGGAGTGTCTGCAATTCGCTGAGGATAAGATCCCTTTTAATAATGGCATCGGCAAGGTTTCGGATATAGCCGGCCTTTTGGCGGCTGACATAACAAGCGCGGAGTTCTTCGTCGCTTAAGGCAAAGATCTTTTTCGCAGTTATACCTCCGGTTTTTTCCTTGAGCTTATTCAGCGAAGCCATCGCAGAAGCAAGCGATACCTGTTGCTCGAGAATAATATGAACCAGCGTTTCGTACGTATTCGGCCGAGTCCATATCGGAGGATACCCATGTGCCTGGATGATGGCAGAAAGATCGGTATCGGTCCTCGCAAGCCCGTCGCAGATGGAATGGAAGGTATCGGCAGTAAAGGTATGAATACGTGACATCGATCTCTCAAAGCAATTCAAACTATTTGCTTTTACTTATAGTGCGATCGTTAGGCTTAGTATAAACATTGACGCCCGCCTCGGGCTGAAGCCGCGAGGCTATGTATCAATTATCTGCTAAAGCAGATACATCTAATTGGTATGATAAAAAGTTATTTGTCCGCTTCAGCGGACAACTGATATATAGCCCCGGGTTTCAACCCGGGGCGGGCGTCAATGATAGACGGAAATAAAAAAGGCGATCAACTGACCGCCTCTCACGTAAAAACCTTTGGGGATTGCTTCGTCGCTCGTAACCAGTTATTTATTTGAAAGGGACGAGTCTCGCTCCTCGCAATGACGTTATCCAGTTAATCCCTAAAATCCCCCCAAATCATGGTTCAGACGGTTTATCATCATGGCCGGTGGAGAATTCCCAGTCGCCGAAGCCGCCTTTGTATTTCAGTTTCATCTTGAAGCGTTCGCGTTCTTCCGGAGTCATGTGCTCCCATTTGTTTTTCATCGCTTCTTTCCACTCGCTGTGGTTATGATGGCGATGATGCCCGCCGCCTGGTTTTCCCATGAACAGTAATTTCGAGAGGATGAGT
>DASTAO010000002.1:0-2284 GCA_035712525.1 Kapaibacterium sp. (SeqCode) | reverse complement strand
AGAGTGCAAGTCGCAACCAAAGATAATTTTGAAAATGTGATCTTTGATAATAGCCTTTCGCAAAAGGATACTACTGCAACCATCAACGATCTCCAGAATGGCAAACAGTACTACTGGAGAGTTCTAGCTAATAACGGTGGTCATGAAAGTGAGTATTCACAAGTATGGAGTTTCAACGTTGAGTCTCTTTCCCATGTCTCAAATGATGCCGGAGATATCCATCTTAATACTGTCTTTCCGAATCCTGCGAAGGAAGCATTCACTGTAAATTTCCAGCTCGATAAGCCTGCTCCCGTAACGATAACAGTATTCAACCTCCTCGGTCAGAAGATCAAGACTGTTATTTCTTCTGAATACCTTACTACAGGAGCACACAGCATTTCCACACAATGTAATGATCTTGCATCTGGAAAATACCTTTATACTATTGAAGCGAAGGGCTATAAGCTAACTAATTGTATTGTTATTGAATAAAGCCGATTCACCGACCATTACTTGGGATTCCCACTTGGGAATTTAGTGTTTATACATGCAATGGGTTGGCTTTCTAGCGTAATTCTTCCAGTTTTAACGATTCTCTACGGCTTATTGCTCGCCGGCGGAGCGTTGTTCTTTTTTAAGAAAGCTATTTCCCACCAGGTACTCTACTACCTAACGCTTGTAACAGGATTTGCCCATACTCTATATATCGGGTCATATACCGTCTCGACAGGACACTGCTTATTAACGACAGCTTCAGAGATCTTTTCGCTTATTGCGTTTACTCTGTTAATTACCTATATCATCGTAGAGCTTCGCCCGACATCTTCTTCAAGTGGTACAGGGATGGTCGTTGCTCTTGTCGCCTTTTTATTTCAACTGATCTCAGCTATCGGAGTCGGTAATAAGTCTGTTGCCGGTATTAACCCGATCTTTCTTGAGCCCTCATTTAATATCCATGTTACAAGTGCAGTGTTCGGGTATGCAGCCCTGACACTTTCGACAATTTATGGGTCACTGTATTTGCTCTTATACCGGGCCATGAAAAAGAATAGCTTTGGTCCGATATTCAATGAATTACCCAGTCTCTCCTGGCTCGAACGCTATGGCCTTCGTGCCCTTTTTGCCGGATTCATTTTCCTGAGTATTTCCATCCTATTCGGATTCCTCTTAATTCAAAAGAATTTTTCATCGATCGAAGCTTCTCAGTATTTAAGCGATCCGAAAACGATCGCCACTGGACTGATCTGGCTCATCTTCGGAACGACATTATTGCTCCGAAAGCTGATTCACATCGATGGAAGAAAATTAGTGTTATTCTGGATGTCAGGGTATCTGCTTACGCTGATCTCGATGACGATCGTTAATGCTTTTGTAACCGAATACCATCGCTTCCTATAATGCCCTCAAAGCTCATAGCAGTTGGTGTTTCCCATCATTCGGTACCAGTGCAGTATCGAGAGATGGTAGCACTTTCTACTGAGGAGACTAAAGCATTACTCGAACGATTGAAAAATAGCTTCACCGATGAAGCCCTCGTTATTTCTACCTGCAATCGATCTGAAATATATGTCCGGCCCATCAATGAAGAGATCGATTCGGAATATCTTATTGATCAGTTATTTGAGTTAAAGCAGATCCCAAGTGCCGATCGTAGTACCCTTCGCGAACAATTTGCCCGGCTTTCCTATTGCGAAGCGATTACGCATTTATTTGAGGTGACTGCTGGTATCGATTCGCAAATCCTCGGCGATCAACAGATATTTGCTCAGATAAAAGAGTCATTTCGCCTCGCTGAAGAAAGTGGGAGCAGCGGGACGTTCATGACTAAGCTTGCCCACGCAGCATTTCGGGTGGCTAAGCGAGTCAGGACAGAAACGCATTTAACAGAGGGCGCTTCAACGATCAGTTATGCTGCCGTGGAATTTGCTCGAAAAGTGTATGACGATCTTCGCAATCGGACGGCACTTATTATCGGTGCCGGTGAAACGGCTGAGCTAACCATTTCTTATTTACTCGAAAAGAAGGTCGGACAGCTATTTATTGCAAATCGCTCGAAAGAGAATGCCGATACACTAGTAGCTAAACTTCGGTTATCAAATCCTAATCTTTCGCGAGTCAGGACATTCTCGCTTAGCGAAATTCCGACTATACTTCCTTCTTCTGATATCGTAATTAGCTCGACCGGAAGCCAGGAGCCTATCCTTCGACGAAAAGAAATAGAGCCTATTCTGGCTAAACGAACTGAGTCGGTACCCATTGTGATGGTCGATATCGCCGTACCTCGCGACATCGATCCGGAAAT
>DASTAO010000001.1:0-8329 GCA_035712525.1 Kapaibacterium sp. (SeqCode) | reverse complement strand
GCAATATCACTCGAACGTAACCCAACTATTTTCTTTGTATGGAATAATTGTTTCGTAATTATTTTGATAATATGACTGCCGGTGCAGTGATTGATCGAAGGAGCAGTAACAAAAGACGTCGCTCGAACGCTAAGTATTCGACTATAGACCGACGAGCTAATAACAAAAATGAAAACGAGAAAAAGAAGTGATTTCATTTGATTGAAACTACCAGTATACTTACAAAATTCTTAAGGTCAAATGTTCTCCAGGGATTTACCCAAACTGCATTTGCGTTACACACTGCTCGATCGCCAATCATCTCATTGTGTAATGAAATATCTTCTTGTTCTTGCGTTATTCCTGCCCGCCATTATAGTTGCTCAGCCTGCCGATTACTGGCAGCAGCATGTGTCCTATAAAATAGAGGGGACTCTCATCGACTCCATCCACTCCTTCGATGGCAAACTGAGCGTTGTCTATACGAATAATTCTCCCGATACGCTTCACGAAGTGTACTTTCATCTTTATGCCAATGCCTTCAAGCCCGGCTCGATGATGTACGAACGGGCAAAGGAGATGAACGACCAGGGACTGATCAATAAATTCGAGCACTACAAAGAGAGCGATTGGGGATGGTATAAGATCAAAACCATTGATGCCGATGGTTCGAATACTCCATTCGAAATAACGGGTACTATCATGAAGGTCCGGCTTTCAAAACCACTTGTGCCGAGATCGAGCGTAACGCTTTCATTTGATTTCTTCGAACAGATCCCGCTCCAAACTCGCCGCAGCGGTTGGATGAATTACGATGGTATTAAATACTCAATGAGCCAATGGTATCCGAAGATCTGCGAATACGATCGCGAAGGCTGGCATCATCAGGAATATGTTTCGCGTGAGTTTTATGGTGTCTGGGGTGAGTTCGATGTGACGATGACCGTACCCGCAAAATTTTGTGTGGGTTCAACGGGTCAATGTCAGAATCCGAATGAAGTAGGCTGGGGCTATGATCAAATTGCGAACGGTGTAAAGAAGGGAAAGGTCTATCCCGATTCCGTGCACAAAACCGGAATGATCAAATGGAATTTCAAAGCATCGAATGTGCACGACTTCGCCTGGGTAGCCCATGAGTACATTCACGAATGGGATACGTGGATGGATACCGTCACAGTGCATTGCTTGTACAAGAGAGACGAAGATAAATCCTGGGCAGAGGCAATGAAGAATACCTTTGCAATGCTTGACCATCACTCACACAAAGTCGGCTGGTATCAGTATCGGAATTTCACGAACACCCACGCCGGCGATGGCGGAATGGAATATCCACAGCTCATTATGGATGGCAGCCCGAATGCCGGACTCATCATGCACGAAGGCGGGCATCAGTGGTTTTATGGAATGATCGGCAATAACGAAACACGATATGCCTTTCTCGATGAAGGCTTCACCGAATTCATCGAGATGACCGGTATGGATTGGTATTACGGCCGTCATAACGAGCGCTCACCGTATCGCGATACATCATGGCTCAGCAAATTATTTATTCCTGAATACGATAGCCGCAGAAATTACTATTCGCCCTATCTCAGTCTTGCTTCTTCAGGCTACGAAGAGCCGCTTACGATTCCGCACGATTGGTTTAGAGAAAATGTCAATGCAGGCCAGGTCTATTTCAAAACACTTGCCGGCCTTGCGCAGCTTGAGTATGTGATGGGTGATTCGATGTTTTGGGTCGGCATGAAAGAATATTTCCGACGCTGGCATTTCAAGCATCCGAACCTCAATGATTTCAAACGCACGATGGAAGATGTTTCGAATTCCGATCTCGATTGGTACTTCGATCAGTGGTTCGGTGCAACGCGAACGATCGACTATCGCGCAGGCAGTGTAAGCAGTGGCGATCCGATAACCGGCGGATATCCGACAACAATTACAGCTTGCAATAATGACATCGGAGTAATGCCGCTCGATCTCACGTTACATTATACCGACGGTACAACAGGCCTTGCAACGATCCCGCTTGCCGTCAATCAAGGCACAGCCTATCAGAAACCGGAAGCCGGAAGAATCTTCTTCCCGCCGTGGGACTGGGTCAGCAGAGAGTATAAAGGAATGGCTATCACTCCGAAAGAAGTATCGTGGTATGAGATCGATACATCCGGAAGGTTGATGGATATTCATCCGGAGAATAATAATGTGCCGCACTTCGAGTGGTTTCCTGGTGAATGGACTTTATGGAAACAAGTCGATCAAAATCCGCCTCTTCACGACCCATATTTTATTTTGCGACCGGTCATTGGCTATGATCAATATGCCAAATGGGGTGCAGGTTTTGGAATAAAAGCCGGAGTTGGAAGACGAGCATGGTTTGATGAATTAGTCTATTTTAAGATGCCTCCAAGCCAGACTTCTACGACCTCAAATACTAAAGCATCGAGTGATCAAATTGTCGATGTTATGTTTAAAGAACAGTTTGATGTTAATATCCTTGGCCGACTGACAAAACTGACGTTGCTTGCGAAAGATATAGATGATATCGGTGGTGTAAATATTGCTCTCGAACACGTCATTCGTCCGACATATCTATCACTCGGTGCGACACATACAATCGGTTTCGATTTTGATTACGAGCAACGCAGTCCGTTCGATAAAGATACTTCAATTTACCCGATCTATCCGGAGTATTGGACCGGCGGCTTCGAGAAATCCATCGGTTTCCATTATCACTACCGTTCGCAGGATCGAAATACCCAATTCTATTTTGCAACACGAGCAGGACAGGTTAAAGAAATACTCTGGTCTGGTGATAACACTATACCTATTGCGCCACCCCAATCGGGTACAGAAATTCAAGCAGGTACAGTTACAGCTACGACGATCACCGATGGTTTCACCCAATTCGAAGTAGGCTTTTCGCAAAAGATCGAGTTCTCGAGAAATTTCGATCTTAGCATTCGGGCAACTCTTGCCAGCAATGGTGGAATATTGCCGACTCAGTATGAATATAATCTTTCTGGTGCGACCTACTCACAATCGCTCCGAACAGATTTCTTTAGAACGATCAGTAGTATCGATCGTAACTTCAGCTCACGTAATAATCTTCTTGTCGAAGGCGGTGCCGGAGTAAGAGGATATGGAAGCGCTCGTTTTGATCCGCAAAATCGATACGCACTTCAGGGTAATGATCTTCTCGGATTGAATCTTGAGATTGGTGTTCCAAGTCCACTTGCCTGGGCCGGAGCATTTGCACGGACATTCCAATTCGGATTATTTGCCGATGCCGGTTGGGTAGGAAATTATAAGCAAGGGAATGCCGCCGCTGCGGCACAATCGTTATCGGATGTTGCCAAAGGTGTCATGACCGATGCCGGAATTTCAGTGCGGGTCAATATTTTATCATGGCTGCCCTGGCAATTGCAGGGCGTTGCCGAGCAATACGGTTCGATCCCGAATCTTGCGTTTTATTTCCCATTCTATCTAAATCATCCGCTCGATGGCAAAGGCAATTTTGCGTATCGTTCGGTGGTTAGCTTAGGGACATCCTTCAAACTGTAGCATAGAACTATGGTTATTTAACGGACGTTAGAAATTTTATGAGTGAACATACATATAAAGTATATGTAGAAGGCAACACTATTCGGTGGATCGATCCACCTCCGGCAAATTTAAAATCCGAGGGGACGATAACCATTCCCGAAGAAACAGCTCTAATAAAAGGAGATGGAAAAGTAATAGCTGAAATTTTGGAAAGAATAGCGGAAACAGGTCTGATAACGGATGAGTGGGTTAAAGAATGGGAAGAATCGAGAACCGATAAGCCACGTAAAGGAAGAGAATATTGATCCTCTTTGATAGTAATCTCCTAATTTATTCAGGCGAACCTGAACGTACTGATATTCGTAATTTTGTTATGAATACGACCGGAGCCGCTTGCTCGGTAATAACTCGCATCGAAGTTCTCGGCTATCATAAGATGTCTTCCAAAACAACAGAATTTTTCATTGCTCTTTTTGAAAATATAATTGTCATCCCGATCAATGATGCTATTGTGGAAAAGGCAATAGCACTGAAGCAAGTAAAACCACTCTCCTTAGGCGATTCAATTATCGCTTCTACGGCTCTCGTTCATTCAATCCCACTTGCAACAAATAATGTCAAGAACTTTCAATGGATAGAGGGAATTGGAATAATCAATCCAGTTGATAGAGTATAGCAAGTGAAAGCAGCAGTAATCGGCACCGGCCACTTAGGCAAAATTCATGCGAAGCTTTGGAAAGAAGTTGAGGGTGCGGAGCTTGTCGGCATCTATGATGTCAACATTGAAGAAGCGAATCGATTTGCTGCTGAGATCGGCGTGAAAGCTTTTAGCAACCTTGATGAGTTGATCGCGATATCAGATGGACTTTCAATTGTTACTCCCACCGTTACCCATTTCGATGTAGCAAAACAAGCGATCGAAGCGGGCAAGCATGTGCTAATTGAAAAGCCCATCACGACTACTGTCGAAGAGGCCGATGAATTAATTGCGCTTGCAAAACAGAAGAATGTGCAGATCCAGGTTGGGCACATCGAACGCTTTAATCCGGCGCTCATGGCAATTGAGCCGTATATTAGCGATCCGCGATTCTTCGAATCGCACCGCCTGGCTCAATTCAAGCCTCGCGGAACAGACGTTGCCGTGGTACTCGATCTGATGATCCACGACATCGACGTCATTCTTTCCCTGGTCAAAAGTCCGGTACGATCGGTTGAAGCAAGTGGTGTTGCAGTGGTATCCGATGAGATCGATATTGCCAATGCGCGCATCGCGTTTGAGAATAATGCAGTGGCAAATGTTACCGCCAGCCGCATTTCTCAGAACCCGATGAGAAAACTCCGTATTTTTGGGCGCGATGCTTATGTGTCGGTCGATTTTGCTTCAAAAAATGCAGAAGTATTTCGATTGGTAAGCGCAGATGATGCTCGCAGTAGCTCGTCGCTGATGTTTAATTTAGGCGAGATAGACCGAGCGGAAAAAAAGTTGAACATCATCTATGAAAAGCCGCAAGTGAACGATAGCAATCCGCTTCGCTTCGAGCTTGAACAGTTTTGTGGTGTTGTACTAGGGGAAGAAACACCGGTGGTTTCCGGAGAAGATGGGGCGGCTGCATTACGAGTCGCCGATCAGATCCTGAAATCTATCAGGGATAATTCATGACTGGGAATGTAGGTAGAGTATTAATTTGGGTAGAGTATTGCCGAAAGAAGATCTCTCATAACATGATTCTCGGTATTGTGATTGACGGGTAAGATAGTATGTAGTGTTGCGTTTTCATCTAACCATTAAAATCTCTAAAACTGATACTTGTTCACCGGGATTATCGAAGAACTCGGCACAGTCATTGCTGTAAGTAATGAAGAAACTTCTCTGCGTATAGAATTTAGGGCAGGGAAGGTGCTGGAAGACCTCAAAGTTGATGATTCCATTGCAGTTAATGGCGTTTGTCAAACTGTGGTGAAGTGTGGTGCGTTGTCTTTTGAGGTCATTTGCGTGTCTGAAACAATCGCAAAAACAACACTAAGTTCTTTGAAAGTTGGGAATTCAGTAAATCTTGAGCGCTCGGCTACACTTTCTACTCGCCTCGGCGGGCATCTTGTTTACGGACATGTCGATGGTGTTGCCAGGATCGAACGGATCGTGGATCTCGGAGGAAGTTGGGAATTCTACTTAAAGCTTCCACCGCAGTTCATGAAATATGTAATTCTTCGTGGCTCGATCGCCATCGAGGGGGTCAGTTTGACCGTCGCCGAACGAACAACCGATACGATTAAAATTGCTGTAATTCCCCATACCTTCGAGCAGACGACCTTCAGCACCTTACGCGAAGGAATGATTGTAAACGTCGAACTCGATTGCATCGCAAAAATGGTAGAGCAAATGCTCGCCAAATAGAACAAGCGACCTGCTTGTCCCTGAAAATAAGTGTAAAAGCGGTTAGCCGACACGGCAAGCCGCAGTTGTGTTGACAGTAAAGTTTGATTGAAAGAAACCTATGTCAAAAGGCGGAGCCGGAAAAGTCTATTTCATTCTATACCTCGCAGTTCTGCTCGAGCTGCTGATCATCATCGTAGAACGCGACGATGCTGAAGAAGAATTGAAACGTGAAAAGGAAGCCCTTGCACGCAAGAATAAGCGCATTCAATTGATCGCTGAAACGATCATTAATGCTCTTCGTGGTTCGCAGACGAGCGTCTCGAGCACTTCCGATCAGACGATGACACTCGGCGATCCGAAAGAACCGGAACGCGAATTCTCTGTAAAGGTACGTGTTTCCGATCCCCGTCGCGATACTGTTAATGATCTTAGCCTTACTATCTTGCGCAACGATGCAAAGGTCGATTCGATCGAAATGACTAACGATACCAGTCTGTTTCCACGGGTCCAACAGGGGCAGGATTATATTTTTAAGTATAAATTCAAACCGCAATACGGAGAAGGTACCTACCGGCTTCGTTTTAATGCCCGTACGAATCAGATCGTCGGTGTAGCACAATCGGCATCGCCGGACGATACTGTTAAGATCGGCGCTGTGCATCTGACCGTCAGTGAATTGAAAGAAGTAAAAGAAGGCATAACCGAAAATGTCGCCTTGCGCGGATTCATTGATTCGCTGCTCTCTGACCAGTATCGTGACTTCACTCCGAATCTTGGTGGCAACGAGTTTATCGTTAACGTAAAACGTCCGGAAGAGAAGGTAACCGATCAGTTGGCGGTATTTCCGCAGCAGACGGATTTCTCTGCATTCCCTGGACTTGAATTGCCTAACCCACTTAAGATCGAAGGTGCTGAATCAAAAGGGGTGACCGTTACAAAAACCGATGGTCCTGGCGAATTTGTGAGAGTTGATACGAACTGGGTCTGGAAATTTACTCCAGCTGCCACCGATATCGGCCAGAGTTATACCGTTAAGTTCAAAGGCCAGGCAAATCGTGGCGGTGGGCCGAAGGATGTGGGTGTCGGACAGTTTAGCGTAACCGTCAAAGCGCTAAAAGCTGTCGCCGGCGATACGGCAATCTATACTCCCGTTGAAACGGACGATAATGGTAAAACGGTGCCGGTGGCGTATACCAAGGTGCCATTCTCGATCAATGGTAACTATCAGGATCTCGACGGTTCCTATGAGATTCGCTTGACGATGAATGGTGCTGAGTATAAGACGATCCATTCGCCAACCTACACGTTTACGCCGACATTCCTCGAAGATGAGAATAAGAAACTTGGCATTACTATCTTATTCAAATCACCCTTCATGAAGGAGTTCAAGGAACTACGCCATGATGAAATTACTATTCAAGCGCCGCCATTTAACGTTGGCGGTCCGACCCGGGTTAGTGTCGATACAAAGGTACTTTCGATCGTAGCGGGATTTGGTATTGAAGGATACTACACGCCAACAACCGGTGATTTGGAGGTAGCGTCGGATGGTAATTATTTTGATACGAAAGCATCTAAAACCGACGACTTCCATTTTACACTTCGGTTGGCCAAGGTGCCACAGAATATTAAAAAGGATGGTATGCCTATTAAGGTAACGCTAAAAGACCCAACATCCGGATCTTCTGTGACAAAAACGTATATCATTTTACCGAAGGGCAAACGGTAACCAGTTTCAATCTTTTCAACGAACCTATTGCATAAAGAAAGTATGAAGAGAACGTTGTATCGAGTGCTTCCATTGCTTGCAATACTTGCTTTGACCGGCAAAGGAGTTGCGCAGCCCATTGTCGATTCTGTAAAAGCAATGCAGAAAAGCAATGAAAAGACCTATCGGTTTCTATCGGCTCTCGATCCTTATGGTGAGTCATATACCTTTACCAATGTCATTAAGTGGCATGTCGTCGATCCTGAGCTGTTGAACGAATTAAAAGCACTGTTGGTCAAAGAGCCATTCAATGTAGACCCAAAAACATTTCGAGTGGACGATATTTATATCTTTAGTGCTCCCGTAGCCGGCACTGATCGGGTCGAACCATTCCACCTTCTTGTTGAAGGTGTTCCTATCGAAAAGAAAAAGGCGAAAAGCGGAGCCTTAAGTATGTTTGGCAGTGATGAGGATCAGGGAGGGACAAAAGTAAAACGAGCCTTTCAG
This sequence comes from Kapaibacterium sp. (SeqCode), assembly GCA_035712525.1. Lineage (GTDB taxonomy): Bacteria > Bacteroidota > Ignavibacteria > Palsa-1295 > Palsa-1295 > JAFDZW01. The sequence goes on along the minus strand of DASTAO010000001.1, from coordinate 215 downwards.
GGTAAATCGGTCATTCAATTAATGCATCGGACACCGTCGTTGCTTGAGGATGTCAATACGATTCAAGGTGAAAATGTAGAAATTCCCGGCGAGATAGTCCCGCATGGCAGTCAGCTTGTAAAGGATGTCCGCATGCGCTACACGTTTGCCAAGATGTTCACTCAGTTCTACTCAAAGCGGGCGATTGTCGATGAAATACGCCAGAGCTATGGGTT